>JAYEJY010000060.1:0-5058 GCA_034660795.1 Promethearchaeati archaeon
AATCTCGATTAAAAAATTGGCAATTTTTTAGCTTAACGAGTTTTTTTCTTCTTATTACAACAATTTCAATGTATTTTTTGGGGTTATTTGTAAAAAATGGATTATAAAATAATTTGTGTTTTTAAGATAGAATATTTACTAGTAAATGATACTTTATGAAAAAATGTCATTCAAAATTAACTTTTAATGATCTTATAAATAATTTAGGTGATTTACCAAATCAACTCTCAACGATCATTAATAACGCAATAGCCTTTTTACTTGCATTATGTTTTGCTCTTGGTGTTATATTAGTACTTATTGGTGCTATTAAATGGGCTACTGGTTGGGATGAACGTTCAGGAAAAAAAACAATTGTGAAAGGTGTGGTTTTAATTATTTTTTCGTTAGTATTAAGTGGAGGAATTCTTGCAGGGTATTTAATATAGATTAAGAATATACAAAAAAATATTAGTGTTGTTAAGTTTCTAAATTCACAATAATATAAAATATTGATGAAAAATGTCTTCCAAAAATAAATTTTCTGAAAGAGCTGTTGCAACCATCATTGGTGTTTCTACTCCAACTGAAGTTTCATTAATCATAGATCCTTCCATAGCCCATAGTCATCCTTTGGAACAAGGAGAATTTGTTATCATTGAATATCCTGAAGATCTAATAGAAAAACCTGTTATTGCCATGGTTTCTAAATTAGCATTATCAAATGAAAATTTCATTGAAAGTTTGATAAAATCACCCGAATCAATTGAAAGATTGGCGCTATTAGGGGATATCCAAGACGGTGAAAAGTTTGGTGCCACTGCTCGAATCCTAGGATATTATGCCCCCCATAAGAATCGTATTATTTCACCTCGTTTTCCGCCACACCCCGGAGCGAAAGTATATAGAGCACCTGGATATATTTTAGAAGAAATTTTCGGTAAAGGAGACATATCAATTGGGCATTTGCGGTCACACGCAGATGTGTCAGTTAAATTAAATATTAATGAATTAGTTTCTAAGCATTTCGCAGTTTTAGCTATAACAGGTGCTGGTAAATCCTATAGTATTGCAATTATGGTTTCTAGGATTTTGAATGAATTAAATGGTTCAGTTTTAATAATTGATCCCCATGAGGATTATGTACCTTTTGTTAATAATGAACAAATAAAAGGTAATATTGTTGTTTTTTCAGCTAAAAGACATTCAGAACGACAAAGAATCGCTTTTAAACTACGACATTTCGGTCATGATGAATTAATGTCTCTTTTAGAAATACCTGAAAGAGCAACAATTCAAAGAGATCTCTTCAGCAAAGCCTATTGGCAATTACAAGAAAAAAAGAATGATTGGGATTTAGATGATTTAAAAAACGAAATCGATCAAATAATAGACGATTTACGTCAAGAAGAGAAAAAGAAAGAAGCAAATCGCTTAGAAAACTCTAAATATGGTTTATTTTCAAGGATTGATTTAGCACCAGCTAGAGATGTTCTTTCTAAACATTTTGAATTACCTATCTATGATCCTAATGGCCCGTCGCTTGTTAAACCAAATCAATTAAGCATTATTACTTTAACAGGTTTGAGTACTCGTACACAACAAACTATTGTTAATATTATTGCGCGGAAAATATTCAATGCAGGAAAAGCTTTTGTAAGAAACGAAAACATTCCTCAATTGCCATGTGCTAATTTAATGGTTGTTGAAGAAGCACATAATTTCATTCCTAGCTCTGGACGTGCTTCTAGAAGCCTTAAGCAAATTGCTGCTGAAGGCCGTAAATTTGGTGTAGGATTAGGATTAGTCTCTCAAAGACCAGGGAAACTAGATAGTGATGTATTATCTCAATGTAATACTCAAATAATCTTACGAATAGTTAATCCTTTTGACCAACAACAAATTCTTCGTTCAAGTGAAAGTTTAAGTGAAGATCTTTTAAATGATTTACCAGCATTAAATGTAGGAGAAGCAGTAATAGTCGGACCGAGTTTACCCATTCCAGCTTTAGTAAAAATTGAAGAATTTCAAGGTGCTTTAGGTGGTACGGGTATTGATATTAAAAATTCATGGAAAAAAGCATTAAAAAATCAAAAAAAGAAAATAAAGAAACCTCAATCTTATGAAGATGATTTCTCACTTGATTAAAACTTACAAGGCTTGTATACTATGAGTGAAAGAAAAACATATACCTTCTGTCATACTGCTGATTGGCATCTGGATTATTACCAATATCAAAAGCGAGAACGTTGGCAGGATTTTTTCAAAGCAGCGAATAATTGTGTTAAAAAAATGATAAAGGATAAACCAGATTTCATTATTCATAGTGGTGATCTTTTCCATAATTTTAAACCATCGCCTGGTGCTTTACGATTAACTCTTCAAATTTTGGAAAAGGTCAAAAAAGCAAAAATTCCTTTTTATATTATACGAGGGAATCATGATGCTTCAAAAGCACAAGTTCAAAGATATGGAGGGACTGTTCTTCTATTATTAGAGGAATTAGGTTATCTTCAATATATCCAAGATGACCTTATTACTCATAATGATGATATAGCTATAATGGGAATTGGAGAATATGGGAAATTAACAAACAATGTTTTAAAAGAAACATTACGAAATAATCCCTTGGATGATAATAAATTCAATATTTTAGCGTTACATGGCTATATTCAAGGACAAATAAGTGATACTCAATATGATATATCACCCTTTGAATTAAATGAATTAAATTTTGATTATGTAGCTTTAGGTCATTATCATAAAAAATGGGAAGATAAAGAAAATCATCTTTTTTGTCCTGGTTCTACAGAACAAACGAGTTTAAATGATTGGGATATTCCTGTTAATTCTAATAACAAATTTATGAGTAATGCAGGTTATTATAAGATCACCATTAAAAAATCCGAAAAAAAAGAATGGGCAATTGATTATAGATGGCAAACTTTCAAAATTCGACCAAAAGGTCGCTTCTCAATAACATTCAATGATAAACAAACAGTGGATGAAATAATTAAACAAGCAAATTCTTTTATTAAAGCAAAGGATAAAACTGATGCTATTATTTGCTATGATTTTAAGGGAAAAATAGTGGATCGCAAGATTGCTCTTCTTAATTTTAGCTCTCTTAAAGCATTAGAAGATACCAAAGCACTACACTATATGGTAAATCAAAAATTAAGTCCAAAAAAAGAGGTTATATCTGTTCAAAAAATATCTTTAACAGAAACTATAAGCACTTTATTAAAAGAAACTTATGAGTTCGAAGAAAAAACAATTCCTCATTGGCTTAACCTTATTGATGAAACTATAAAAAACGTGGGGGGAAAAACAATTAGTTCATATAAGGCGGAAGAAATTGAAATTCTCTATAAGTATTTATCATCAATTATATCTGATTTACTATTAAAGAACAATGATTTATCCTATCCTAAGAAAAAAGCTGATAAAAAACAGCCTAAAAAAGAATCTGAATCCTCATCTCCGCAAAAGACAATAGAAAGAGCAAAATCACGACAAGTAAAACGACAAAAACAAGCAAATTTAGCAGATTATTTCCAGGAGGAGGAGAAATGAATAATTTTGAAGTGACGAAAATTAGTTTGGAAAACATTAAATCTTATATCTATAAAGAAATTCCTTTTGTTAATGGAAATAATGTAATTATTGGAGAAAATGGTGCTGGTAAAAGTACTATTCTAGAAAGTATCTATTTAGCTTTATTTGGTGAAACTTTATCTAAAAAATATCTTGCTGACATGATAAGATTTGGAGAAAAACAAGGTAAAATAACTTTACATTTTACATTAAATGATTTGAAATATAGAATTGAAGATGAAATTATCCGAAGAGATGAGCATAGAGCAAATCAATATCCGGTTTTATATAATGAAAGTATTGAAGAAACTATTGCAGAAGGGAAAATGGCTGTTAAAGCAAAAATAGAAGAGATTCTTAATATTGATTCAAATACCTTTCTAAGTGCTGTTTATGCAACACAAGGAGAAATAGGTGAAATTATTACAACTTCCTCAAATGATAGAAAAAAATTATTTGATAAATTATTTCAGATAGAAAAATATGAATCCGCCTATAAAAACCTTCGAAAAATGATTAATAAAATTGAACAAGTTATTAAACTTCTTAATACCAAAATGACTGCTCAAAAAGAAGATATTAAGAGACTTCCTTCTATAAAAGAAATTTTAACTAAGCAACAGAATGCTTTAAAAAAATCAAAAGAAGATCTAAAAAATCTTCAAAATCAATATGAGGAAATTAGTAAAAAATATCAACTTTTGAAAAAATTAATGAAAAAACACACTTCTTTAATTGCTACAATAGAACAGCTTAAGAAATACATAAAATCATTAGAAACAGAAAAAGAAAATTTTCTTTTACATATAACAGAATTACTAGAAAATAATGTTGAAGACTCTTTTTCGATTAAAAAAATACAAAACATTCATTCTAGGATAAAAAAAGACATTAAAAAGAATAAGGAAGAACTAAACTCTACCACAAAAAAATTGGAAAAATTACGACTAAATCTTCAAGATTTACAAAATTTGGAGAAAGAATGTAATTCAGTGCAAAAGCAAATTAAAGGATTAAAAAATGATATTCAAGAATCCAAAGATAAATACCTTAACCTAATCCCAAGCTTACCTGAGGATCTTACTATCTGGCAACGAAAAATTAACACTTTAATTGAAGAAAAACATAAGTTGCTTAACGAGAAAGAAAAAACGGAAAAAGAAATTATAGAAATGGAAAGAACACACGATAAATTATATCTTAAAATTGAAGATATTAATGAACATTTATCCAAAAACAATATGAAATCTGTTAAAACTAGATTTCAAATTGCTAAAGCTGCCGGCGATAATTGGGATAAATTAATAGATAATTTACTTAAGGCTAAAATAAAAGACGAATTAGCTGCTCTAAAAGAGAAAATAACTGCTATTCAAGAGAAAAGCGAGGAAACAAGAAATAAGACAGCAAAAATTTCTAGTCAATTATCAAAAATCAAAGAAAACATTCAACATTTAAAAAATTTAGAAGAGGGAGAAACCT
>JAYEJY010000061.1:0-5045 GCA_034660795.1 Promethearchaeati archaeon
ATTATTATATGAAATTAAATTAAGATTTTCAATAAAGAATAATATTTTTAAAAGATAAAGTCTTTTTTCGAATAATTATTTCCAACTATTGCTATCCTATTGGTGATCTATTTGCTAGAAGAATTTTCTAACTATAGTACTAATAAGTCAGATATATTTGAAATAGTAGCTAATTTTGAGAGAAATGTGCCAAATTTTTATGATGAAGGAGTATGTGAAATTAAATATATACCAGTAGAAAATGGGGAGATCAGAGTTTTTCATCATAAACCAGAGAAAGTAAAAACAAAAAGACCAATTGTTTTTGCTCCAGGTTTTGCTACTGCTCCATATATTTGGAGAGAATTTCATTATCCCCAACATGATTTTCTAGAATATTATCATATTGAAACTCGAGATAAAAAATCCAGTAAAATAAAAAATCGGAGAAATGCTGATTTTTCCATTGAACAAATTGCTAAAGACATAGGTACAATAATTAATTACCTTAATTTAGCCAAAAAAGATTATGTCTTAGTTGGGACCTGCATGTGTGGTGGGGCAATCTTAACTGGATTAATTAATGAATTTTTTAATCCGCCTACAACTATTGTTCTCGATCCGTTTACCAAATGGACCCAAAATAAGTTCTTAGTAAAAACCATAATGCCTATTATTCCTGCACCTCTCTTGGGAGGACTAAAATACTTATTTGCAAAATTAATCCTCGCAAATATGAAAAATGAAGCGCAAAAAAAGAGAAATATGGCGACTATTGAAGAAGCAGTCCCATGGATATGGAAGAAATTCAGCACTCAAAATATCAATTATGATATTACAACAAAATTAGCTAATATAAAACAACAGATCTATATTTTTCATGGACCGCCAGATAAATATCATCCAGAAGGATTTATAGAAATTGCGAAAAAAATTCCTAACGCTAGATATTTTCATATTCCCATTAAAGAGGAATATAGGGAATTATTAATCGGAATAATTGGAACAATATTTGCTAGTATCACAAAAGAAGATGACTTACCCATGTTCATTAAAAAATATGAAGTTGAGATTAGTTAATACAACTTCATGCTCTTTAAAATGAATTCCTCTAATTTAAAATATTCCTAGAACGCCAATAGGAAAGATAAACGAAATAATTAATCCTAACACTAAAATGGCTATTCCAATAATCGAGAGAACAAGTGCGGAAGTATTTTTCTTATTTTTCCCTTCGTTTTTCCTGGAATCTAAAACAACAAATAAAGCGATAATTGTTAAGGGTAAAAACAAGATAGAACATAAACTAAAAAGAGAAAAACGTAAAGCAAATTTTGAATCCTCAATGGATTCGTCAGAGCCTTCTTCATCACTTTCAGTTGTTTCAAATGTGAGCCATTTGGGATTATAGAAGGTATTTTCTACATCAACTTGACCCCTTTGCCACCATTTTACGGAAGGATCAAAAGAGTCTCTCCTAACTGGTACAACATTATTGGCAAAAGTCCGGATGAACCATTCAAGAGAACCAATGTAATTTACTTTTTCCCATAAAAATAATATAAGTATGTATAAAAGATACGTTAATAGAATCGTAAGAAATGTTCCCGCCCAAGATAATTTTTGATAAGCTGTACCTTTTGTAAGTAATGACGTTAAAAAGAAAATAACAAAATACATCCATTGATTGTTATAATTCGTAAAAGCGACAGTTCCAAATCTTCTAAGGATTATAGTTTTTTTTGCAAAATTTTTACTTTTACCTCGAAATTCGATAAGACGAAAGAGACCAATTATGAGAATTAAACTAAAACCATTTACAGCTAAGAATTGTCCCAACCATGCAAAAGGAGGGATTGAGGTTAAACTTGGATCAGCAATTGAGTAATCGGGTGACCAACCTCGATGATTAGGGAAGATAAGATAAAATTCTATAGCTGCATCAACATTTTGGACAGACATTATATGGAATAAAGTTAAGAGAATTCCAATTAAACCACAAACAAACATCACTAATCCAATAGCAAAAACTGTTTGAGGAAACTTTTTAGTTACTTCTTCTCTAGGTTTGGAAAGAACAATACCCATAATACTTCCAATAAATGAAACAGCTAAATAAGGAAATAAAGGTTCCATCGGAGCTGCTAATACATTAAGAAAAGGAGCACGAATTATCTCTCCAAAGCTTTCATAACCAATCCAGGGCATATACAATTCATGCCCATTTGGAAAAGTCCCGAAAGGATATTCAGGTACCATTAGTTTAACTAAATCCCACATGGGTCTGGTGAGAGCAACTACAACAATTGCTAATATTATATAAGTTATAATCATTTTCCGGGTATTTTTCCAATTTCCTTTAAGTGAGAGTAAACCTTGTACTATGCCATTGATAATTAAACACCAGGCAATGGTGTGAATTGTCTCAAAAAAATTCCAACGCCATAACATTACAGTCCATTCTGTAGCAAGAGGATTATCTAAAGAACGAGCAAAATTCCCAATTAATCCCTGATAACCAATTAATCCTTCACATAACATACCAAAAATTAAAAGTAAAAACCCACCAACAATTTGTTTAAGAACAATCCCCCAAACAGATTTACCACGTTTCAAATTTTTGTAAATACTAACCATATTAGCTGCTGCTGAAACTATTAAGAAAAAACCTGCTAATCCACCAAAGAATGGAATGAGAATTAACGCGAATAAATTTATGATTGCAATATTATTGATGTTTGCAAATAACCCATCAATATCTAATGTTCTTTGCACAATATGCAGAAAGAGCATTGCTACAATTGCAAATCCACGAGCAAAATCAAGCGAAACATATCTTTTTGTTTGATATTTTTTTAATGGGGATACTGTTGGTATAGAAGTCATTTAGGATTACCTTCAAAATCGAGGCTTCTGATGAATTTCACATTCTTTTTTTCTTATAGTTTAAATAGTTTTAGTATTTTATTAGCTTATGAGTAAAAATATTGAAAAATTTTAAAAAAAACTGTCTGTAAACAATTGTAAATTTATAAAATTGTAATAAATAATAATGTTACAACCATTTTTTATTTTCATAATCATATAGCTCATGAAAAGGAATGAATCTTGATTGTTGTAAACTAATTGTATAGAATGAAGGTTCAATACCTTCTTTTAATAATGCTTTTTGTAGTACATCTTTAAGCTTTGATCTATGTGAAATCCCAGGAATATTGAAAATTGTTTTATCATAAAGTGATATTTGACCTAAAAAGGAAAATACACTCAATTTCTCAATAATTTCCTCATTAATTGATTCTTGTGGTATTTCAAAAACCAATACATCAGCGGATAATTTTGCAAAACTTCTTATAAATAATGCAAAATCCAATAAATCATTTCTGTGAGCGCGGATTGACAATTGACTCAACAAATCTGTTTGAGCATCTAAATCCGTCATATCAAGAGCATTATACTCATAAAATTTAGGTAATTCTGAAACTTCTACAATATAGCGTGCTTGTAAAAGAAATTTGCCTTTTAAGAGAGATAGAAAATATAGCAATTTATAATCTAAATCAAGCATAGAAATATCAAATTCCAGAGAAAAATCCCTTTTTTCATGAGCAAGTTTGTATTTATGTAAGTGATCTGTATCTCCAGCAAGAAATCGTTCAACTTGCTGAATAGTATTTCTAAATGGGTAATCTGTTATCGTTGTATAATGAATTCTTTCCCGGATAATTTGTAAATCATAATTTACAATATCATTTGAAGCATGTGCTTTTTCTAATTTTCTTTTCAAATTTTCTACAACAATATGTGGAGAAATGAGGGAGGGAGAATAAAGAATAATATCATTCGTATATTTGGATTGATAAATAGATTTCAAGTAATCTATTTGGGTAATATAATTAAGTAATTTTTTAGATAATTTTTTTTTCTTAACAACTATTTTAAGAAAATAGTTATTTAATTTTAATTTTTGGAAATTAATTACTGCTCTCCAAAAAGCATTATTAGTACTGGCTAAATCCTTGAGACGATTTCGGATTGTATTTGGGTGTAAGTCTGTTTTTTTAGAAATTTCACTTACGGAGAATTCCTGGTAATTCATTTGAACAAGATCTTCAAAAATGGGGAAGAGTCGTTCATTTAGATAAATCGGTGCTATTGTATCTTCAATATTAATATTATTTTCAATTATCCATGCACTGATTTGACTTATAATTTGCTCATTTTCTTCTATTGTGCTTGAGATTTTAACTATTTCATTTAATATAGACTTAAAAGGCACTTGTTTACTTATCAATAAAAAAAGTAATATTATATAATAAGAAAATGCTCTTCCTCCGAAGTTCTCAGTGTAAAAATGAGTTGAGAAGCTCGCCATGACCGGATCATCAATTGATTTTATATTGTTTTGATCACAATAAAAAATAACAGTTAGAATATTAAGAATTGGCTCAGGTATGTTTGGAAGGAAATTTTGAATGGATTCTTTTACAATGATTAAATAAAGGATATATTGTTGTAATCTAAATTGAAAATCAAATAACCAGTTTGCAATTATAATTTCGGTTTTTTCTCTGTCTATTGCGAATCGCATTCGATTTTCTTTTTGAACAGTACCTATAGTGAAGGGATTAATTGAGTAAGATCTATTATCAAAAAAATTTTCAGAAAAATACTTCAAAGTATTTTCAAATGTTTTGTTAAGCTTTGCTTGTATTTTTTTATTATCTGAAAGATAGCTAATTTCTATAACATTTTTTTTAATAATATCATCAATCATTATATCTTTCTCATAGAGATAACCATATGTCCTCAAATAAATCTGTCGTTAAAGCATTAATTTATCGTTTTTTTACAAAAAAAATATATTTAACCATTTCTAATTACAGCTTTAAGGGGATATTCTTATCCTAACGATGCGAGGAGATGAAAAAATTTTGAAAAAAATTAAACCAAAATTAATTGCATTAATAATCCTTGTTATTTCAGTTGTATCAAGCTGGTTAATAAGCTCTGACTCCCTTGGCGGAACAGCTGCCAATCCTGGAGCAGACGACACAGGATTATGG
>JAYEJY010000062.1:0-5016 GCA_034660795.1 Promethearchaeati archaeon
CAATTTTAGCGTCTCTTTTTTTCTTTTTTTTCTTTATAATCCGAAAAATACAATTATTAGGCAATTAAAAAGTTAGTTATGAAGATAGTTTTTCTTTATCCCTTAAATCGTGATGCATTAGATTTCTTACATGAAAATCTCCCTAATGATATTGAAATAATTGCTCGAATTAGAAATGAAGATTATTCTGGTACTCCACCTAATCAAGATAGTGAAATTATTAAACATTGTAAAGATGCTGAAATTTTAATGGGCCCTTATGTTACCGACGAAATTTTATCTAAAAATGTTGGGAAATTAAAATTAGTATTGATTCCTTGGGCAGGCGTTGAACGCGTTGATTTTGAGTTAATTAAAAAATATAATGTACCGATTGCAAATAGTCATGGAAATGCTCGAACAGTAGCGGAACACGCCATAACATTAATGCTTACTGCTTCAAAAAATATTATCCATCATGATCAGCTCTTGAGAAAAGGTGATTGGAGCTCCCGATTTAAGAAAAAACACTCAATAATTATTCAAGGAAAAACCGTTGGCTTATTGGGTTTTGGTTCAATTGGAACCGAAATTGCAAAGCTCCTCCAAGGATTTGATGTAAAAATTATTGCATGTCGAAATTCTCCTGAAAAAACAACAAAAGAGCAAGCATTACTTATTGAAAAAGTATATTCTAATAATAACTTACATACCTTCCTTAAACAATCTGATATTGTTATTAATTCTTTACCGTTAACCGAAGATACTAAAAGTTTGCTAGCTGAAAATGAATTTGAAGCTATGAAAGAAAACGTGGTTATTGTTAATGTTGGGAGAGGGCCAACTATTGATGAAGATGCCTTTTTTAAATATTTAAAAAATGGAAAAATCTTTGTTGCAGGATTGGATCCTCAATGGCATTATCCTCCACGAGGGGAAGATAAACAACCTCCTCATTATCCCTCTGTACACCCTATCCATGAATTTGATAATGTTGTGTTAAGTCCACATCGAGCTGCTGATACCGGACATTATGAACGGACTCATTGGGATGATGTAGTAGAAAACATTTTACATGTTTATAAAGGTAAAAAACCATTTAATCTGATTGATCCGGAATTAGAATATTAAAAAATAGGAGATAAGCAGCTTATTTAAGCTGCTGAATTGAGAAGTTCTTTCCGACCACGCCATTTCTTTAATATGAATTTTCCAAAAATAAATTTTGACAATTCCATTATAAAGGCAGCGATTACACATATTCCTAAAATCAATAGCCAGTCAATACCACTTAAGGGCATAGTTTCAAAAATTGTATTATTCACTCCATTCTCGGGTTGCATAGGAACATAAATTGCTAATGATTGGAAACCCATTGCTAAAATAATTGATAACCATAACCAGACATTATTGAAAGGATTGATTGTAAAGGTGGAGCGTTCAAATCCTGATCTTGTGATGAAAACGTTGAACATTTCGAAAACAACTGAAATAGTGAAATTCATTGTTCGTGCCTCAGCTAACCATTGAGCAGCTGTAAGATCTGTAATGCTATCTACACCTGCTACAGTCATAGAATAATTCTTAACCCATTGGGGAAGATTTTGCATAGTAATTCGTGTTATTTCAGGATCTACTGCTTGCCCGGTATATGCAAGAGGTACGAAAACCGTCATACTCGCTACAAAAGCGAGGAATCCAGCTATTATTGAAAAGATGTAGATGTCTTTCATAAATCCCTCATCTTTATCACGTGGTGGTTCTCGCATAATTCCTTCCATTGGTGGATCCATTGATAAAGCAATTGCAGGCAACCCATCTGTAAGAAGATTTATCCAAAGAATTTGTATTGGAGTATATGGTGTCGCTAAACCAAGAAAAACAGTACAAACAAAAACTGTAACAATTTCATCAAAGTTTGAAGCAATTAAATATCTGATGAATTTTAACATATTTCTGAAAATTGTTCTCCCTCGTTCAACAGCTAAAACAATGGTAGCGAAGTTGTCATCTGCTAAAACCATTTGAGCAGCTTCTCGGGTCACATCTGTTCCTTGAATACCCATTGCTACTCCAATTTCTGCCTTTTTAACAGCTGGCGCATCATTAACACCATCTCCTGTTGTAGCAACAGTGTGTCCTTTCTCTTGAAAAGTATCTACAATTCGATATTTATGTTCGGGACTTACTCGAGCGAAGATACTAATGTCTTCTATTTCCTTATAAAGTTCTTCATCAGACATTTCCTCTAATTCAGTACCGGTAACGGTTCGCCAATCTTCACCTTGTACAAGACCGATATCTTTTGCAATGGCTTCAGGTGTTATTTTTTGATCTCCTGTGACCATTACAGGTCTAATCCCAGCTAGACGGCATTTTACTAAGGCTTCTTCAACTTCGGGGCGAGCTGGATCAATCATTCCAACTAACCCAACGAAAATAAGATCACATTCAATATTACGCTCCATTTCTGAGAGAAAATCTTGAGTGTCCAACTCAATCATTCGTTCATCTACAACTCGATAGGCAATTGCCAAAACACGTAACGCACGAGAAGCCATATTATCATTAATTTCTAGGATTCGTTTCTTTATTCCCTCATCTATGGGGGACACTTTACCATCAATATTGATGTAATTGCATAGTTCTAGTAAAACAGGTGGTGAGCCTTTTGAATAAGCAACTAAATCCTCTTCATATTCTTTAATATCTTTTTGTTTATTTACAGTAGTCATTCGTTTTCTTTGTGAATCAAAAAAAATCTCTATTTCTCGTGGGAATTTGTCATCATCATACAAACCAGCTTTTCTAGCTAATACTACTAAAGATAATTCAGTAGGATCGCCTATCGTTTCAACTTCTTTGTTTTCTCTATCAATGTTGATTTTAGCATTATTACAAAGTTGAGCTGTTCTAAAGAGCTTATCTAATCCTGGTGTGTCTAAAGGATCAATTTCCTTGCCATCTTCTATGAATTTTCCTTCTGGATAATATCCTTCACCAGTAACTTCGATATTGTGATTAAGTGTCCGAATTTCAGTTACAGTCATTTCATTTTTAGTTATTGTACCTGTTTTATCACTACAAATTACATCAACTACTCCCAGGGTTTCCACAGCTGGTAATCGGGAAACAATTGCGTTGTTTTTAGCCATTAAACGAACACCAATTGCATATGTTAGTGTTATAGCTGCAGGTAATCCTTCCGGTACTGCTGAAACTGCTAATGCAAGAGCATTTTCAATAGCCACAGCTAGGGTTGATAAACGTTCTCCCGGTTCAGCAGTGGATATTATATCCCATTTTTTCCATACATAAGATGCAAATACAATGAGACAAATAATAACAATAGTTATTGCTAAAACTCTTCCAAGTTTTTCAAGGTTTTTTTGTAAAGGTGTTTGCTCTCGTTCCTTTTCTTGCATTAAGGTTGCAATACGTCCCATTTCTGTTTCCATACCGGTATTAACAACAACAGCTTTGGCTCTACCATATGTAACAGTTGTACCCATAAAAAGCATATTTCTACGGTCACCAACAACTGCTTTTGGATTAATTATTTCTTGTGCATTTTTGCTTAGACTTATTGATTCACCGGTTAGAGCACTTTCGTCCACCTTTAGGCTTGTAGAAGTAAGTAAACGCATGTCAGCTGGGACTTTTTCACCAGCCTCAATTAATACTATATCACCAACAACTAATTTCTTAGAATCAATGATATGTTCTTCCCCTTCACGAATTACTCGTACTTCTTTACTAATTATCTTCTTTAATTCTTCAAGTGATTTTTCTGCTTGATATTCTTGAACAAATCCTATTATGCCATTAATAATAACTATCGCCATAATAACAACAGCTTCTATCCAATCTCCAAAAGCCGCAGAAACTATTGCTGCAATGAATAGTAAACCAATTAAAACATCCAGAAATTGATGTATGAAGAGAATTATTGGATGAGTTCTTCCTTCTTCAACAATTTCATTTAAACCATCTCTTTCTAGTCGATGTTCATATTCACTTTCGGTTAAACCATTTGTAGGGTGGCTGTCAACTTCTTCGAGAGTTTCACCCGTATCCATTGCATGGTATGCAACCTCAGGCTCAGATTCTTCAAGCTTTTTTTGTATCTCTTCTTGGGATTTTTCAGAATTTCTCCTAAGCATTTAATATGTCCGCCATTATGAGTTATTTAGCCACGTCTAGTTTATTTCTCATATTTATAAATGAGTCCAAAAGACTGTTTGAGAAAATTATCGTTTAGTAATTTGATATCATTCAATATTTTACAATTTAATTAATGTTATTACTTATCGTTTTTGAATTACATAAATAGATTTTCAATCTCTAGAAAAAAATCCTAATATGATTTAAAATAATAATAAAAAATCATAGTGAATATTAATTCATTACCAAGATTTCTTACTGATAATATTATTTCTAGTAGAGATTCAAAATAGCTGATGAAGTCTAGGAAGAAGGATCAATCAGAATACCATAATAAACTGATCAGAAAATTCTATTAAAAGCTCATAAAAATAACTAAATTAAAAATAAAAAAAGTATTTCTATGGTAATTTGGATGAAATATACCTTTTTTATTGGATTAGAAATATCACTTATTAGCGAATAACCAGCGTTAGATAATTATGGATTTGGGTAATTAGTTTAAAGTATTATAATTTTTTTTCTGTCTAATTCTTATTTTTTTTAACTTCTCTTATTAACCAAAAACCCCCTAATCCTATAAGAAGAGCGCCTATAATTGATACTAGATAAACCCAGATTCGTATAGGATGATTAGTTGGATCAGTTGGATTTGTACCTTTATCAACCTCAAACCCATCATAAAAATTATCCCCATCTGTATCAGGATTATTAGGATCACAATTATACTGATATTCTAGTATATTTTCCAATTCATCCAAGTCATAATCTAAAGAACTATCGTCTTTAGAAGGGTCACAACCATATTCATTTTCCCATGAATCAGGCATTCCATCCTGATCATTATCAGTAAAATTCCCATTAGTTTTTTCA
>JAYEJY010000063.1:0-5013 GCA_034660795.1 Promethearchaeati archaeon
CTGTTTCTTCGTTTGTTAAACCACAACAATCCATTAATATTGAATATTTGAATGAATCTCTTTGATTCCTAAAGTTTTGTGGTTTTATAATTATAGGATTATTTGTTAGGTAAGAATGTAAATCAGTATTACCTTGAAGTTCTAATCGTTCTAATAATGGTAGCTTATCAAGGTGATTTATCATTTTTAGTTGATTGTCTTTAAGATTAAGTTTGGAAAGAGTGGGAACCTTTTCTATACCATCCATTGAGTTGATTTCATTTTTATTTAATTTTAAATATTTAAGGTTTCTAAGTTTTTCAAGACCGCTAATGTCACTTATTTTATTTTCACCAAGTGATAATGTCTCTAGATTTTCAAGTGTATCTAAACCCTTTATTTTTTCAATTTGATTATTATATAATTTTAAAGTTCTAAGTGCGGTTAATTTCTCCAGACCAGTAATACTTTTTATTTTATTCCCATTAAGACACAGCTTATTAAGCTTCTGGAGCTTTTCCAAAGATTCAATTTTTTCTATGTTATTATATCCTAGTTCAAGTGTTTCTAAATTGGTTAACTTTTCTAACCCCTCAATCTTTGAGATTTTATTTTTATATAAATAGAGATTTTTCAAATTATGTAATCTTTCTAACCCCTCAATCTTTTCGATATTATTGTAGCTTAAAGATAAATATGTTAAATGTTGTAGATTATCCAAACCGTCAATTTTTTCTAGGTTAGTATGTTGTAATTGCAATTCTGTTAATATAAAAGAGGTTTTATCTAGCTCTTGGATTTTAGTGATTGATCCTAATGGGGTGTTTTTTATTTTGATAGTTCCTTTATTATTGGAAATAGTCATTTCTATTGGTGCATGTATTCCCTTTTTTCTAGCTAAGAGATTTTGATATTTTTTTAATTTAACATCGAAATCTTTAGTATAACCAATATTCCTAATTGCTTTATAGAGGTACTCAATAGCTGCTGGCAAATCAAACTTCTCTAGGAGTTTTAATAATAACCAATAAACATCAGTGTATTTTGGTTCTAACTCTAAGGCTTTTTGGTATGCATTAATTGCTTCTGGAATATCGTTCAATCCTGTTTTTATCAAACCAAGCCACTTCCAATAAGCTTTTGTTTTTTCAGCTTCTTTACCAAGGGATGATAATAATCCTAAAGCCTCAGAAAAGTGACCGGTTTCAATCTTTATCATTATAAGATACATTTTTACGTGAGGATTTTTAGGATCGATATGTAACATTTTTTTGACGAAATCTTCCGCTTTACGCATTTCATTATTATTAAAATAGTTTACTATCTTTTTTTCTAACTCTTCTAAAGACAAAAACAAACCCCAAAAACCTTTAGGAGAATAAAATTAATTAAGTTTTCTCAGATTTATCTACTAATAGAATAATTGGTTTTTATTTAACAACTTATAGATTGGCTTGTGTTGTATTTAAAAATAATAACCATCTTCAGGTATTTATGAATCAAAAGGATTTAGTAAAAAAAGAATATTAAACCATAAAAAAATGCAGATGTAATTTAAAAAATTCAGGCAAGATAAAAAGATAGGCTGTTTTTTTGAACAACAGATATAAGTTATGCTCCATTTTCCTTTGATTTTTTTAGTATATCAGCCTCTAATTTCTTTATAGAAAAGTGTAATACTATATAGCCAATACCTCCAGAGAATAGCGACCCTAATAATATAGCAATTTTCGCAACAGCTAGATGCGTGACATTATCTACATATGCTAAACCAGCTATAAAATTAGCCATAGTAAATCCTATACCCATTAAGAAACCAATTCCAATTATATGTAACCAGTTAACTTTTTTAGATAATTTGAAAGCTTTTAATCTAGTAAAGAGAAAAGTAAAGAGGAGTACTCCTATCGGTTTTCCAATAACAAGACCGCCAAATATCCCCCAGAAAATACGTTCTGTAAAGGGATTTGTTCCTAAAGTAAAGAAATTGATACCTGAATTAGCTAACGCAAAAAGTGGGACAATCAGAAAAGCAGTTATACCAATCAACTGATGCTCGAGAATTTCTAAAGGTGTCTGAATATTTCTACAACTAGTTTCTATTGCATGAATTTGAGTAACAACTCGGTTATAACAAGCAGCAAGATCCTCTTCATCCTGGATCTCACAAAGGTTCTCAAAGGATTTTTCTTGTAAAGTAAAGAAATCATCAAGGTCAATTCTTTTTGTTGCGGGAATGGTTAAAGCTAAAATCACACCGGCGATTGTAGCATGAATGCCGGATAAAAAGATACTTACCCACAGAAAAATTCCTAAGACAAAATAAAAAACAGTTCTCCTAACCCCCAATAAATTAATAACAACTAATAAAACGATAATGCCAATGCTGATACCAAGAAAAAGCCAATTTATAGTAGCAGAATGAAAAATCGCTATTATTACTATAGCTGTTAAATCATCAAAAATTGCCATCGAGGTTAATAATAATTTAACTTTCTTAGGAATTTTAGGACCAAATAATGATAAAATACCAATAGCTATGGCAATATCAGTAGCAACAGGTATATTCCAACCATTAGCTCCTTCAAAAGTAGGTGGGTTAATTGAAATAAAAACTATTGCTGGAATAATTATTCCACCTGTAGCAGCAACTAAAGAAAGAATAGATTCTCGAATATTACTTAGTCCCCCGATCATAAATTCACGTTTAAGTTCAAGACCAATAACAAAGAAGAATACTGCCATTAATCCGTCATTAATCCACAATAAAAGTGGTTTATAAAGTGAAAAGGAACTAATAGTAAAACCAAGTTGTTGGTTCCAAACCAAATTATAGGTGTCCCCCCAAGGAATATTTGCCCATATCAAACCCAGAGCGATACAAATTAATAGAACCTTACTACTTGAAGCTTCTTTTTCAATAAAATCTTGTAAAGGTGAAATTACTTTCGTTATTGGAGGTTCTTTAATCGTTTTAAAGATTTTATTTGGTTTTTTCATATTTTTATTCCTCGAACAATATACTTTCTTTTTTCATAGATAAAAATCTAATAACTAAAAATATTTTCATATAAAAAAGAAATAGAACTTGCAAACTGACTTAAGAAAATAATGAATAACTCATATGTAATTATGAAAAATCATAATCAGATTAAGCTTTTATTGTTAAGAAAAATGAACAAAATGGATTTATTGAAAATTTTAAGAAAAGGTGAGTCACAAAGTTACAATAGTTTTGAAAGTATTAAAGAAAAAGATTGGTGCGAGGGAGGCGATTTGAACGCCTGTACCTCTTCAGGAAAGGATATCCCATATAGAGAATGCAACGGCATTTCCTTATTAATTGCTGAAAACCTTTCAGCAGATCTTGAGTCCTTCGCCGTTGGCCACTTGGCTACCCTCGCGAATAAATGTATTAAGTAATGGTTTAAACTGCACACATTTTTATTAATTTTGCCTATTCTTCAAAAGGAAAAAAAGGAAAAAATTCTAATTGAATTATTCCATTCCTAAGAAGCCTCGAACAGCAGGGGCGATTTCCGCTAATCGTTCCTTAGCGATAATTTCTGTGTACTGTTTAATAATACCTGTAGTAAGTAAAATACCTGTGCCTGTTCCTAGAGTACCGAGGAAATCAGCAAATGCTGCAAGAATGGCAACAAAAAAGCCACCAAGAAGAGCAGCTATAGGAATATACCGATCCAAGTACTTCTCTAAAACCTTCGGATTTCGTCGGAAACCAGGAATTTGCATATCAGCATCAAGTAACTGTTTGGCAACATCACGCGAACCCATGCCAGCTGTTTCAAGCCAAATTGCTGAGAAGATCATACAAGCAGCGACAAGAATAATAAGATACACTACCGCCCGTGTAGGATCATTAATTACAGCAGAAATACCACGCGGAGCTGTCGTAAAACGCACTAATCCGCTAGTAGGTACAGCTTGTTCGCCCGAAAAGTCCCATTGCCCAAGTAAATCGACAATGGGATTCCCCTGGAATTTCTTAAACAGAATCTGCGATATGAAGTACAGATTCGCAAAAAGAGCTGACGAAAGAATAACAGGAATATTCGAAGTATAAAGAAATTTAATCGGATAACGAGCTGGAACCTTGTATTTAGCATGAGAAATAGGAATCTCAATACGCATGGATTCAACATAGATAACTGCAGCGAAAACAATAATCGTTGAGAGAAAGGCAATCAAATCGGGATTATTAGGCCGGTAAGTCAAGTTCAAGAATTTCTCACCATGAAAAATGCCATAGAAAAAGGCAATAATAGCACCATAGTATCTACCAGCGGTAACATCACCAACACCAGGAGTGAAAGCAAATAAACCATTCATAATATTAAAGGCAACACCACCAGCAATAAATAACGAAATGCCCGAGCCTAAGCCATAACCCTTCTGAATCAATTCATCCATAAGCATAATGACAATACCAGCGGCTAACAGTTGAAGGAAAATCAAAGTACCAGTGAGAAGGCCTACCTCTTGACCATAGGCCCCGCCCAGTATATAAGCACCTGCTTCGAAGAGTATCATTAATACGCTGAGTACTTTTTGTGCACCTGTATAGAGTGCTCTTTCTTCTGGGTTATTGAAGTCTACTTTTATTATTTGACTTCCTACCAGTAATTGCATTATTAATCCGGCTGTTACGATAGGTCCAATTCCTAATTCTCCAAGCGTTCCTCTTTGTGACGCCAGGATTGCTCTCATAGCGAAGAACGGGTCTGCCGTTCCCGGTTCTATATTAACCCCATAGAGCGGGACTGATATCATTATGAAATAGACCACTAAGCAGACTATTGTCCATATTGATTTTTCTTTAAACGATATCGTTTTTTCCGGTTTTCTTACCTCGAATGTTAGGTGTGTAAACGGTTTGAATATTTTTAAGAAGGTACTTGTCATTCATTTTCACGCCTTTCTTTTTTTTCCGCCGGTTGTTTTTTTATGCTATTTTTCTGTTCTTATTTATTTATTGTTATTTCTATTTATGCGATTTTTTTTTTATTCTTTTTT
>JAYEJY010000064.1:0-5007 GCA_034660795.1 Promethearchaeati archaeon
CAATATTTTTTACAGAATAGTATTAGAAAATTTTTTTGTTTTTTCTTTGATAATGTTTTTTTATTTTCCTCGTTTGAGTTACTAAACAAAAATGATTTCACCTCTGAAACGATTATGTTGGGATTTTAGTTGGACGGAGATTGATTAGAGAGTCTTTTTGATTAAACAAGATTTTTTCTTGCTGAAGCTCTTCCCAATAATCTTTGAATTCTTGAATGGCATCAAATAAGTTCTTTTTAGGTTTATAACCCAATAACCTCTTAGCTTTAGATATGTCTGCAAAAGTATCCTTAACATCTGCTTTATTGTATTTTTGATATTCTATTTCTAAATTCCCACAAGTAATTTCTACTATCATTTCTAAAACTTGATTTACTGAAATTCGTGTTCCAGCACCTATGTTGAATATTTGTTGTTTAGCACTTTCTTTTTCTAATGCTAACTTAGTTGCTTGTACAAAATTATCAACATGTGTCCAATCTCTAGTTTGATTTCCATCACCGAAAATTGTTATTTTTTCACCGGATAATATTTTTGAGACAAAGATATTAATAGCCATATCAGGTCTTTGTCTTTGTCCAACAATAGTAAATGGTCGAAAAATGACTGTTTCCAATTCGGGATATAGTTGATTAGTTACTTTGACAAGATTTTCTAATGAAAGCTTTGAAGCACCATAGTAACTTTTTGGATTAGTAGGATGCTTTTCATTCATTGGGAGATATTTTACCTTACCATAAACTGATGAACTACTTGTTAAGATGATTCTATCAATTTCTAATTGTCTAGCAACTTCTAACAAGTTTGAGGTTCCTTCAATATTCACCTTTAAGGTATAAGTAGGATTTTTAGTTGAATATCTAACACCGGGTTGAGCAGCTAGGTGGATAATTTTTTCCACATTAATTTTCTTACAGATTTTCATTAGACGTTTTTTGTTTAAAATATCTGCTTGAATGACTTTCACACCTTTCTTTTGTAGATCTGTTGCATTTTTCCATTTAAGTAAAGGTGAGTAATAATTTGAAAAATTATCAAGTATACTCACTCGGTAATTTTGGATAAGTTTTGATGCGACATTGAAACCAACGAAACCAGCTCCACCAGTTACTAGTATTTTTTCCATAGATATCTCTCGAGTAGATACTTTGTTTTCTCACTAACACATTTCCTTTAAAAAGAGCTAAAAAGAAAGAATATGGTAAAAAATTAATGAATACCTTGGAAGAACGGAAAGTACAGGAAGGGAATTTTAGTAAGAAATTTTTCCATTAAAACCTTTTTAAAGCTAAATTATTACAGATACACGCTAAGGAAAAAATTGTTATTAAATTGATTTTTGTTTTTGAATATTTACAATTTAATAATCAGCTATTAATTGGAGTTTTATTTAATATTTGTCAGGATTGAAATGATAGTCTACAGGTTGCCCAATTCGACAGTTTTCTCCCGCTTTAATTTTTGGACACATTACTTTTTCAGCAATAACATAATCAATATCAATTTTATTCGGTGAAACAATTTCCTCAACTCTGAGAAACGCTTCCCGTGAACTCCGTTCATCAAGATCAATATTAATCTTATTAGCTTGTAATTTCCCCTTGATATAGGAAGGTCCAGCTATTTTAAAATCAAATTCATCACATTCGATTGTTTCATCGACTTTAATTTCTCCAGACACTTCGATTTTTCCTCTTACATCAATTGATTGCATAGTGGTTATACCCCCAATAGAATAAAGCTCTTTTGCTTTAATATCTCCAGTTGTATAAATACCCCCTATTACTTCCATTTTTTCTTCGACAATAAAACCACCTTTTGATTCCAAACCACCTTTGATTTCAATATTGTGAGCTGTAATACCTTCAATAACATCAACTCCTCCTTGAACACCTAAGCTGTATGTCTTAATTTTCCCTCCACTTTTTATACCACCCATTACATTTATTGAATTATCTACTATAATATCAACACCAGTTTTTAAACCTCCATGAACAACAACAACATCAGCCCAAAGACTACCTGCAATATCTGCTGAACCATTAATTTCAACTTTATTTGCATTTAAGCTTCCCTTCGCTTCTAAACCTCCTAAAATGTTAACTTCATCGAAATCTCCGTCACCTTCTAAAATACATCCGGAAAATGATCGTAAGTCTGGTTTTTTGCTCATATTTTCTCACAAACTTTGCAATTAGATTTTCTAATATACTTACTTTAATTATTGTATTAAAATGTATGTCAAAAAAAGTTTATGCAATAATAGATATTATTAAAAAGGAATTTTCAAATTATCAACGCTAGAATATAAATTTTGATTTGGATTTAAGTAAGGTTAGGTATATTACATGTTTTTTCATAACCCCATAAATCATATGAATCTTACAACCGGAACAGTAAGTGTAATTATCAGTTTTTTAATATTAGCAAAAAATCCGAAAGCAATAATTAATATTCTCTTCTTTTTAGCACAATTTTTTTGGGGATTATCGAATATTTGTAATGCTTTAACTTTTCTATTTAGTCAACCAACGTTTGGAGCCCAATTAATCAGAGATTTAACAACAACCTTTGCAATTTTAGCTGCATATTTTACTTTCATAACAGGTTTTAGTTTGTATAAAGGAGTATATTTTTTGAAAAAAATTTATGTAAATATTCCAAGTCTGTTAGTAGTAATAAGCTCCATAGTTATCGTAGTCTTCTTTGACCATGTTGTTTATGACAATGACAATGGAGTTATTGATACAGGTACAGGTTTAAAAACAACTCAACCTCTTTGGGTAAAAATTTTCTTATATGGTATACCTCTAATTCTCACAATAATAGCAATAATTTATTTCAACAAGACAAGAATAGCGGTGGAAGAGGAAATTATCAAGAAACGTATTTCTTTTTTCATTTATGGGTTTATATCAATTATATTTGGTTCTCTTATTTTAGTTATAGGAGGAATACTAGAACAAATATTACCTACTTTTCCCTTAATAATTGAATATATTTCTTGGGGAATGACCTCAATTTTGTATTTTTTTGCTCCTGTTTTAATGCTTATTGGGTTTTATCTGAAAAAAGTGGAACTTGATGATTTATTTTAGAAAAACTTTTTAAAATAATCTCAAAGCTAATATAAACCAATTAAAATACTTTAAAAGTGTTTAAAACAAATAATTACTTAGCCTTTTACTCCATAAGAAAAGGCAATAGTAGGTGAAAATATTTTGAGGTCGAAGAATTTTATAATTTTTTTAATAATAGGATTATTATTAACGCCAATAATATCCTTTGCTGGTAAAACCCCAATAACCACTGAAACAAATCTTAAAACACCAGATTCAGATATGGGTGTTATACCAGGTGAAACATATTATTATTGGATAGATCATTTAACAATACCAGAAAATCAACTACCTGAAAACATTAGCATATCTGATTTGAGTAACAATAAATTATATGTTAAAGTTGCAAACATCAAAGAATTAAGTGCAGAAGGAACAGATGTAAAAAGAGTTGATTATTTATCAGGACTTATACTAGAAAACGAAATTACAGTCGATATCGGAGAAGGTATTGAAGCCATCTCTATGGTTTTACCCGTTGGTTCTGCAACTCCTGCAACTATGCTCTCTGGTACACCATTTTTCAATGTTTCCGGATTACCTATGGAACTGGGTTATTTATATCCAGAAATATACTTTATTAATCTAGATTTCACTGACCATGAAACCTATTTCCAAAACATGGGGTTTGATGTTACTAGTACATCTGAATACCTTAATGTTCAAAAAACTGGTGTTTCAAGTGAAATAACTATGGAATGGCAGAAAAGCACTGGACGATTAACATACTTACGCATAGAAAATGATGATTTTTGGGGATATAATTATACAGAAGGGTTATTAGAACTTACATATCATTCTATGGAATTTAATGATTTGGGATTAAACGTTGGTGACGAGATACTTATGCATGCTGATACCGCAAATCTTGATATAGACGGATCTGGTGATATGTATACTTTAATGGAATCATACATAACAGAACCTGAAGAAACGATAAGCAATATGGAAGGCAATGATTTAATTAAATATACTATAAATGATGTTGATGGTATTTGTTATAATGCAACTCCCTACTTATATGACACTACTACCCAATCTTTAGTGAAATATTCATCATTGTACATGATTGGTTTCTATAGTTTAGGCACAACAATTTTTGAAATGTCGCCAATGTCCACTTTTACTATGGAACCGTTTTTCGGACATTCACAAGAAATAACGCAAACATATAACACACTATTCCTACTTTTAATGATGAAACCAGCAATAACACCTGATTGGGACATTTATGCTGGACAGATGCTCTTATTTGATACCATACTAAATACCTATGTTGATGATTTATTAGATTTGATAGAAGAATCTTCCCAAATTGGCTTGGATACAATAGGCGGTTCATTAACCTTAGGAGAAGATGATGGCTATCGCTTCATACAAGAAGAAATAAATCTTGAAATGACAACTGACTTATCAGCACTTATTTATGATGAAGCATCCAGATTAGAAACTTCTATAACAGCTGATATTAGTTTGAATAGTAGGAGTTGGATTTCCTATTCTTCAACAGGTATCTTATCAGGTATGCGAACAATCAATGATATTGATATTGAAGCATCTTCAAGTGTAGCACAACAATCAACTGAAATACCAACTGGTATTGTTAATATGGATTTAGAAATGAAACTCATGAATCCAGAATATGATTCTCCAGATGCTTTTGAAGGTAGCGGAATAATACCTGGTTTTACTTGGCTTATTGCTATTCCAGCAATTTTCTTTGTTTCTACTATTTATATTATTTATCGAAAAAAAAGTTAAAAATGTTTGAAAGCTAATTTTTCATTAGCTTTTCCTTTTTTCTATTTAGCTCTTTTAAAAGAAAAATCGAAATTGTTTCATTGATAATTATTTACCAAATTAAAAATTAATAAATGGTGAATCTTTA
>JAYEJY010000065.1:0-4993 GCA_034660795.1 Promethearchaeati archaeon
GTTGACGAAACTGCCGACTATGTAATTGGTTGTTTAGGTGGCGGGTCAAATTTTGGAGGTACAATTCTACCATTTGTACGAGATAAAATTAACGGAAAAACTCCGAATGTGCGATGTATAGCTGTAGAATCTAAGGCTGCACCAAAAATGACAAAAGGCAAATATCTCTATGATTATGGCGATTCCAGCGGAATGACACCTCTTCTCAAAATGTTTACCATTGGCCACAGTTTCATCCCAGCACCCGTACACGCTGGTGGACTTCGATATCACGGATGTGCGCCCACTTTATCTTATTTATTAAAAAATAAGGTAATAGAAGGCGAAGCTTATCCCCAGCTATCTGCGTTTAAAGCTGCAGATTTATTTGCGAAAACAGAAGGATTAGTACCCGCACCAGAAACATCACACGCAATAAAAGCCACGATGGAACACGCCAGGAAATATCCGGAAAACGGGGGGAATGATAGACCAGTGATAGTCTTTACTTTCAGTGGCCATGGTTTACTTGATCTTTTCGGTTATGAAAAATACTTTGCTAAAAAATTAGAAAACCATTCATTAAATGAAAGTAAATTACACAAAAGCCTTAGTGAAATACCAGATATAGCCCAAAATTAGCTAATAAGTCCATTTTTAATGAAGAGAAGAAGTAGCTTCTTTTCATTTTTTTATTTTTTAAAATACAAGTCCTGTATATTATCAAAAAAAGGTTATTTACTTTCCCTAAAAGCATGGACAAAAATTAAACCTCTCTGGCCCACATCTCTACCTTGATCAAAAGTATCAGCATAATTACACTCTATATCCCAATTAAATTTCTCAAAATATGCATGTATATCAGCAATTTTTATACCCCATTGGAAATTTTTGGTGAATGTTCCAAAATTCAGTTCAGCATACGCTGGAATACATAAATCTACAAATAATTCATTATTAGAGGAATTTAGTGAAGAGATTTTTTCCATGATCGATTCAAAAGTTTTTTTCTTGAGATAATAAGCTAAACCCTCAATTGACCAAAAAGTTGGCTTATTTTGTGAAAAACCTGTTTGCAAGAGTTTTCTAAACCAATTTTTAGAACCTAAATCAGAAGCTATATGATATAGCTTGCAGTTAGGGGTTGCTTCTTTTAACACTATCTCCTTATAACGAATAACTTTCGGAAGATCAATTTCAAAAAAGGTGTGACTCTTTTGCAAGACCTCCAAACGATATACTTTTGTATCAAGCCCTGCTCCCAACAGAATAATCTGGCCAGCTGGGTAATTAGTAAGCCAAGGTATCAATAATTGTTCTTCCACATAAGCAGCTCTCACAATAGGATAATCCATACGAGAAAAATGTGGATGTTGTGAAATATAATCACTCATATCACCGGCTAATCGTTCAGCATACGGATCGTTAATTAAAGGGGTTGTTTTTTTCATTTCAAGCGAACGATAATAAGCCATTAATCTAGAAGTATAGGGAATAAGGTAGTCCTCAGATAATTCATCTTCATTTTCTGAAGAAAAATTTTTTTCTGATGGCATTGTAATAACCTTGATTTCTATTTTTTTGTATCATTAACAAGTAATTGAAAAACATCTGGCCGAGAATAATGACCAACAACATCAAAATCATAACGTCCATGAGTAATAGCTGTAAAATCTAATTCCGCAAGTAATAATCCTTCTTGATCATATAGTGGACCTGCAAGATAATTACCTAAAGGATCAATAATTGCACTACCACCTCGAGACATTACTTCCGGCTCAGTTGCTAACTCATCATAACAGGTTAAGTCTGTTGGATACATCTCTTTCGTAACAAATTGATTTGCAGCAAGAACAAAACATCTCCCCTCAAGAGCAATATGTCGTATTGTTGCTTGCCATTGCTCACGAGCATCAGCAGTAGGGGTAACATAAATATCAACCCCTTTTTGGTACATTGCCGCTCGGGCTAAAGGCATATAATTTTCCCAACAAATAAGACCACCAACAGTTCCATAAGGTGTTTTTATTGCTGTTAACGTACTTCCATCACCTTCCCCCCATATGACGCGTTCGGTCCCTGTTGGTTTCAATTTCCGATGTTTCCCAAGAAGTTCTCCTTGCGGATTAACATAGAGAATAGTGCAATAAAGCGTTCCGCCATGTTGTTTATCATCTTTTTCAATAACACCGATAATAAGGTATACATTATTCTTTTTTGCAATTTTTCCTAATTCCCTTATTTCTGGATCTTGTAGATTGATGGATTCTTTCCAATATCTAGCAAAATCCTTTTTCCCCGCTTGAGAACGATCTCCTACTTTTGTTCCAAAATACAATCCACGAGGATATCCGGGAATAAATGCTTCAGGGAATAATACGATTTTAGCTTTTTTATTAGCTGCTTGCTCTGTCCACATGTTAACTTTGTTTAAACAAGCAGCTTTATTCATAATTACTGATCCCGCTTGTATAACAGCAACTTTGATTTTGTTAGTATTTTTACTCATGAAACAATTCACTTTTTGATTCTTCAATAGAGAATTTATTTATTTTATTCTTTCCTGATTAGTACTATAATTAATGATTATTCTTGTCTAAACTTTTTCCACCATTATTTTCATTTATGATCATTAATTATTAGCTTTATCCTTAATTTCCTCGTCTTTGGTTTCCATATAGTTGCAGAACTTTTCATTTTTCCTTTTTTTCCTTTTCTCTCGTAATTTACTCAAACTGCTTTTTTCATTATTTTTTCTTCTGTTTTCTCTATTTATTCAGAAACTGACATCTTTTCTCTTTGTGAAACATTTCTAATTCCTAAGATTCGATGGTTTTTTCTTATCTGTTTTTGTTCTTCTTGACAAGCCCGTTATTTTTATAAAGTTACATTCCTATTATAAAAGCGGAACCGGTTCTTGAAAAGGAATTTAAAAGAAGGAGTTTGTTAGAAATGAGTACATCTTCGAAAAGGTATGTTTTTAGTATTTTTCTATTATGTTTGATTTTTTTTCATCTTTGATACTTTTGATACAATATCAATCTAATAATCATGTAACCTTCTCTGGTTATTTATTGGAGAAACGCGTCCCCTCTATTGTTGAAGGGACGACGAAAATGGTCGATACCGACAGGTATTTTACGGATCATTCTCTTGAGTCAAGTTTCTTGCGTCTTGATTTGGTTTGTAATAATTCGGATAACCTACACATAGCAGTTGGTTATAAGCGTCCTTCTGAAGCCTTATGTGTCGCCCTGAATCCTCTCAAAGAGATTACGCTTTGGTCTGGAGAGGACCTCTTTTCTGAATATAAATCATAACCCCTAATTATTATTTGATGATTTGCGGTTGTTTACAAAAAAGCACTTTTCCAGAACCAGCTTTTGAGAATATTTTTCCTTCTTCATAAACAATTTCTCCTCGCCTAATTGTTACATGTGGCCAACCTGTTGTTTTCATTCCATGATAGATTGAGAAACCAGCTTGTGAAAACATGTCTTCATCTTTTATTTCTCTTTTTTCAGAGAAATCCCATAAAACAAGGTCAGCATCAGCCCCCTCTTGTATTGTTCCTTTTCTTGGATAAAGACCAAATAAGTGAGCAGCATTTGTCGAGGTTAAGGCTACAAATTTCTTGAGTGAGATCTTTTTTGTTTGAACTGCTTTTGTATAAAACATTGGCAGCATCGTTTGCAATTCGTTTATCCCTGGTAAGAGATTTGCTACGTTTAGTGTTGGATCTAATTTATGTTCCTTCATGTGAGGTGCGTGATCTGTTGCTAATGTTGTTATCTTACTATTTTGTAATCCTTTCCATAGACTCTCAAGGTCTTCTTTCTCTCTTAAGGGGGGTTGGACAACATACAGCGGTCCATCATCATCTTGATATTTCTCTCGAGTATAATAGAAAAATATGGGTCTGCCTTCCACAAAAACAGGTAATTGACGTTCTTGTGCTTCACTGCAAACGTCTAAAGCACGTTTTGATGATAGATGAACAATATACATTGGTGCTTTTGTCACTTCACACATTGCTACAGCTCTTTGTGTTGCGACTACTTCCGAAATAACAGGACGGCTATCAGCATAATTTTCGAGACTTCCTTTTCCGTTTTTTATCATTTTTTCACAAGTTGTTTTTATAATGTTATTATCTTCACAATGAATCATTGTTATTAGATTCGTTTTTTTTGCAGTATATAATAATTCTAGATATTCTCTCGAATGTTGTTCAAAATCATCAGTTACCATGAAAACCTTAATTGAGGTACATCCTTTTTCGGGTAATTTAGAAAGCTGCTTTATTGTTTCATTAGTAGGATTTTGAATAACAGGATGAATGAATAAATCTGCAATTAATTTTTTCTCGGCTTTTTCTGTTTCCCTTGCTATTGTACCTAAAGGTAATTCTTGTTTATCGGGAACAGAAATACACCCCATAGAGGTTATTCCTCCTGCAAGTGCTGCTTTAGAGCCACTTTCAAAATCATCTGCCCAACGATATTTCTCTGGGACATATCCGGGAAGAGAAAGATGAACATGGGGGTCAATCCCACCTGGTAAAATAGTTAATCCCTGTGCATCAATCACTTTAGTTGAATTATTTATTTTCTTTAAACTACTCCCTATTTCTTTTATTTTCTCACCAATAATCCTAATATCTGCTTTGAATTGTTTTTTCTCAGTGACAATTAATCCGTTGCTTATAATCGTTTCTTTCAAGTTCATCCCCATATTATACACTACTTTCTCGCTTTAAAAATAATGTACCTAAAAAATGAGTTAATGTCTAGAATTTGGTAATTAATCAACAATAATTTGAAATAGCAATATATCTTGAAATAAATTATGAAGAACAATGATAATAATTTGAAAGATTTATTAATTATTGGCGCTGGAGCAATTGGTGGTATTACAGCAGCAAAACTTTATGAAAAAGGAGTTGATGTAACACTTCTCACTGAAAAAGATGAGAATTTTGAAGCTATTAAAAATAAAGGCGTTATTGTTAATG
>JAYEJY010000066.1:0-4938 GCA_034660795.1 Promethearchaeati archaeon
TTACTCAATTATCTTGTTTTCATTAGAAACAATTTCATTTTTAGGAAGTGCCATTATTCTTTTTAGAACTTATGCGAAAACAAGATATCCTTCTCATGTGATTCTAGGAATTAGTTTTTGCTCTATATATTTATCAGCGATAATGAGATTTACAACAGCCTTTTTTGACACAAATCCTGCTCTTTTTTACATTGCTAGAGGAAACGAAGCTGTAGGGAAAATTGACATCCTATGGTCGGTCATGAATGCAGCATTACTGGTAGGTATTTATCTGACTTTTTTTGCCTTTATTTATCTTAAAATGAACGCTTTTCACCCGGTTTTAAATTTTGTAAGTTTATTAACCGGCGGACTAATTTTTGCTTTTAGTTATCCACTCTTCACAACGCTGACGTTCAATGAAAATACAAACGCTTGGGCACCTGCATATGAAAATTGGGTATTAGTGTTAATAGTTCCTCTTTTACTTTTCTTTATTATTGCTGTTATTCTTCCTTTAGCTACAAAGATAAGAGAATCCTCTGATCGAGGAATAAAAGCTCAATTATTATTCCAAGTGTTAGGCTTAGGGTTAGTCATTATATGGGCCTTTTTAGCGGCACTTACTGACTATCAACTCATTGCTGTTATACGCCCCTTTATTCTACCCATTGGTTGGTTTATCTGGTCATTGACAGTGTTAGTAGATCCTTTCAATATCATGGTTTCAAATGCTGATGTTTCACAAATATACATTGCTACTCAAGAAGGTTTACCGATTTATTTCAAAGACTTCGAGGGGACACAAAAAATGTCTGCTAACCTAACAGCTACAATGATTTCAGGTGTAACTTCCGCCTTGGAGGGCTTAGTACAACGACAAGATCGACTTTCAGTGTTAAATTATGAAAATCAAGTTCTTGGAATTGTATCCTTTGATTTCCTTACAGCATATATATTTGGGGAACGTTTTGATCGCATACTTGAAACTGCTTTAAAATTCTCTATTGAAACAATACTAAATGACCCTGAATTACAATCCGCCATAGGACCAGGAAGGGTTGAACTAACTGATGAACAACAAGAAAAAGTGGACATGATAGTAAATGATGCTCTCCAAAGTGTTTTTATAAGATGAGTGCCTGAAAACTTAGTGGTTTGAGTAATTATTTTCATTTTTAGATATTTTTTCACTATGTTGATCAAATTCTTCCCCTTCGTTTTTTTTTGTAAATCTGAAGCAAGATGCATTCCCACATAACCACCTATGATTCCTTCGATTATTCCATAAGGTATCAAGAAATACCAATATGTTAGAAAAGTTGCAGCTTCAACTTCAACTGGTGCTTTATAAAAAGAAGTTAAGGGGATAATAATAATTATAATAACTAATAGCGAAAAAATTGCTGCTGAAAGTAATACCGCTTGCTTTTTATTTCTTTGTGGTTTTAATAAAATAAAAGAGACATCTGCTACCAATCCATAAAGGAAAAAAATTGCTCCCCATCAAACAGCAAACCAAGGAGATTTTAAAGTTCCGGCTTTATACCATTCTAACCACCATTCTATGGGAATGCCTATTATACCACATAATCCAAATGAAAAAACCCCCAACCATCTAATTTTAAGCCAACAATAGAAAAAATATAAAACAAGGGTGAAAAAAAGAAAGGAAAAATATACATAAATAAAACCAATATTTGTCAAAACAATATCAAAAAAGACAGTAAATAGACCATTAATACATGCAATAAGAAGAAAACAAAGGCATGCCCAACCAAATGAATCAAGTGTCCAAGTTTTAAACCAAGTTTGTTTCTTCTTTTCGTTATTCTCAGGAGAGGTCATATTATACACCTTATCTAATAAACACCATTCAAGTAATACGACTTATTTTTCTTTTTTGCCAATACAAAGTCCTCTACTTTCAAAAAGTCCTTGTTTGAAAAAATCAGTTTTAAGAGTTGCCTTTTTCATAAATTCAAGCAGTAACTCTATTGGGTAAAGAGCTAATTCATGATGATCTACAAAATGTTTCACTTCTTGATCTCTTTCAGCAATTAAGTAATGGAAATCAAAATATGAAATATTCTCTTCTTTTAATAAAGAAACATTTACTCGAGCGATTTTCAAATCATCCCCATCATAAACAAGAATATGGGGAGAGCCAACTCTGTAAACTTCTTTTGTTAACCACGGTTCAATTATTACTATCCCACTTTTTTTGAGGTGATCACTAAAACTTTGAATAGTTTGGGAGAGTTTCTCCGTAGTTTTAATATAACCAATAGAGCTAAACAAACAAACTATAACATCGAATTTTTTTTCAAGGTTTAATGTTCTCATGTCGCTTTCAATGAAAGTCGCAGCGGGTACTTTTTGTTTTGCGATTTCTAACATTTCTGGGTTTATGTCAACGCCGGTACAATTAAATTCTTGTTGAAAAAACTGGATGTGACTCCCTGTACCACAAGCAACATCCAGTAAATCATTTGACCGACTTATTTTATATTCCTTAATTATCTCTACGAGTGCTTCAACCTCTTTTTGATAATCTTTTTCTGCATAGATATAATCGTAATATTTAGCTAATGTACAATAGAGTCCTGATTCTTTCATAAAAATATTATTTGCCTACAAAATTTATGAGGTTTTCCTCAGTCTAAAGAAAAATTTCACTTTTAAGAGAGCTTAGATTATAGCTACTTATCTTTTTATAAGTAATATACCTATTTTACACCATTGTCAAATATGAAGGCTCTAAGAATGAAACCTTTACAAATAGTAGTATTAAATGGGTCTCCAAAAGGCTCCCTTAGTATAACTAAACAATATGTTAAATATATTCAAACCCTTTTTCCGGTACATAGCTATACCTATTTTCCCATCGCTCAACAGCTTCCTTCAATAGAAAACAATAGCGAAAAATTTGATGAAATTATTGAAGCAATTAAACAAGCTGACGGAATCATTTGGGTCTTTCCAGTATACTATATGTTGGTAAATAGTAATTACAAACGGTTTATTGAATTACTTTTTGAACGAGCTGTAGAAGAGGTTTTTGAGGGTAAATACGCCATTTCTCTATCCACTTCGATTAAATTTTATGATCATATTGCACATAATTACCTCCGTGGAATCACAGAGGATCTACAGATGAAGTTTGTGGATAGTGCTTCCTATCATATGAATGAGTTATTACAGGAAAACCATCGGAAAAACATCAAAATTTTAGCTGAAAACTTCTTTAATTCAATAGTGGAACAACGAGTTACCACAAAATGCTTTTCACCTTTAAATGAGTCACTACTCGACTATCACCCCTCACCAGTAGAAAATCCTGTTTCTATAAACGATAAAAAAATAGTCATTCTTTCTGATGCAACAAAAAAGGATTCAAACCTGCAAAAAATGATTCATAGAACAACTACCGCTTTTGCAAATAAAGTGGAACTCTATAATTTACATGATGTAAAAATTATCACCACATGTCAAGGATGTTTACAATGTGCCTACGATTTTAATTGTACTTTTAAAGAGAACGATGGATTTACTGATTTTTGTGAAGAAAACGTAAAACAAGCAGATGTCTTGATTCTCGCGGGAAAAATACAAGACCGATTCCTTTCATCTCGTTGGAAGCTTTTTTTTGACAGATATTTCTACAATAATCATACACCAACATTTCAACATCAACATATCGGTTTTCTAATCTCTGGTCCTATGAGTCAAACAGGTGTCGTGAGAGAACATCTCCTGAGTTTTGTAGAATGTCATCGGGGGAATGTAATTGATTTCATTACTGATGAGTTTAGCACCTCCAAACAAATTGATGACGCAATTGATAATTTCGCTAGAAAAACAGCAATCTATGTAGAAAACGACTATTTTAATAATACTTTTAGGGGTGTTGCTGGCAAAAAACTCTTCAGAGATGCTTTATTGGGAGGGCTGAAAACCCTTTTCCAAGCGGACCATCGCTATTATAAAAAGCATGATTTTTATAAAAGAAATGAATACAAACAATCATTTCGACAAAAAATACTCAATTCGATATTGTCAGTACTTATGAAATTTAAATTCATGAGAAAACGGGTTTATCCTCACATAACTGAGTTTATGGTGCAGCCATATAAACAGATTGTGAAAGAAACCCAAGAAAAACAGTAATTGACTTTTTGATTAGAAGGAGAGTTTCGTCTGCTCCGATTTCTTTTCCGCGTAGAAAAATCTCCCAGAACCCATGACATCAACATGCGTAAATAATATTTCTGTAAATAGTAGTTCCTGGGGGGGAATATTCATTTTTTTCCGCCAACGTTTTATCTCTCTCTTAGAATGTTGCTGAAGAATGTTTTTGATCATTTTCCCTAATTCTGATGCTAATAAAGCTTCTTTTGAAGGGACGTACTCCTTTTCTCCTGCTCCTAAAGCAATATTCCCACGAATATACTCACCGGGATGTTTCCCAGCCTTTTTATGGTATTTTTTAAACTGGGTTAAAATAGTCTGTAGGGTGTCCAAAGATGGTTTTCCTATCTCCGTTAGAATCGATATGACTTCTTTCGGGGTTTTAGGATAATTGTAAATTGTATCCGGTGTATCCTTCGGTTCATAATTTGGGAACATCTCCTCATAGTCCTTTTTCTCTGAATGGTTCCCTTGTTTTGATTTTTTAGTCATGCTTTTTTCCCTACTGTAAAGATATACTTTCTCCCTATATATTTTTTATAGAAACAATAAATGGGTATATTACAATATATTTATTCGTTTTTTGATAATATTATTCTCAAAAATTGAAAACCGTTTCTCTAATGTTTTTCTTACAATTTATTAGTATTAAACTCAAGTTATTCTTCATAAAAGCGATTCAAGAGAAGAAGAATTTGAGCTGTCCAATCTTGATATCGTTTGAATTTACGCCAATTTTTAGAAATCCGTAGCCGATCTTTATCCCCC
>JAYEJY010000067.1:0-4928 GCA_034660795.1 Promethearchaeati archaeon
AGTTTAATCTCCTTGGCTGCTGTTGGAGGATTATTTTAAATAATTAAAAAATTAGTTAACTATTTATTTTCTTATTAAAAAATTAGGGATTTTAAAAAATAGTTTAAGAATAACTATCTCGCTTATGATTTTAATAAAAAATTGTAATTAAATACTATTCATCACTATAGAGGTAATAACACTCAAATGACTGAATCTGATGAAGATTTCAATGAATCTCCACCGTTAGATGAAGAAAGACTAAAGAAACAATCCGAAAAACATCCAAAAATTGATGTTATCCATGATGGGAATATTATTGAGATTAATGAATTACCAGATAGGGAGCTATATGAGGTTGAATGTCCAGAACTTTGGATAAAAGAAAAAATTGGACATGAGAGATTCTCATGTCAAGTATCATTAAAAGAGATATTCGCTTTCATTGACATCATAAATAACATTGCCATTAATGAATACTTTTTGAGGTTTAGCTTGAATATCAAGAGGATCTCCATTGAATAATACAATATCAGCATCTTTACCCTTTTCTAGTGATCCGACACGGTCTTCAATTCCTAGAATTTTTGCACCATTGATAGTTAAAACTTCATATGCGCCTTGTTTAGGTAATCCTTCTCGATTAGCGATTGCGGCATAAATAGTTTGAAATTGTAATGGAACGACTGGATGATCAGCTGTTAACGCTACAAGAATACCTGCATTATAAAGTTCACCGATAGTTTTCCAAGACATATCATTTAATTCTATTTTTGTACGGAATCCAAATGTTGGCCCCACGATAGCAGGAACCTCGTTCTCTTTTAGAAAATCAATTAATTTATGTCCATCTGTACAATGTTCAATGCAAATATCTACATCAAATTCCTTAGCTAAACGAACGGCTGTAACTATATCATTAGCTTGATGAGCATGGGCACGAAGAGGTATTTCTTTTTTGAAAACTGGTATCATGGATTCATATTTAATGTTCTTTTCAGGCTTGGCTGGTTTTTTTGGTTTCTTTGTCTTATCGTCTTTCTTTTTCTTGTATTCCTTTAATTCTTCTTTGTAATCCTTTAGTTTTTCTTCATACTCTTCCCATTTGTTAATGTAGTTTTGTGTTTCAATCATTAACTTTCTAAACAATCCGAGATTTCCCATTCTAGTTGATGGCATTTGATTTCTTTCACCGTAAACTCTTTTTGGATTTTCACCAAAGGCACATTTCATACCGGAAAGCTCCTGTACAATCATATCATCAACAATTTTGCCATGAGTTTTTATTGTAGTCATTTGACCACCAACAACATTGGCACTTCCAGGGGAAACACATACACAAGTTACCCCCCCGCTTACTGCACGTTTTAAACCTTTTTCTAAGGGATTAATAGCGTCTAACGTTCTAATATAAGGTGTAATAGGATCAGTTGCTTCATTACCATCTTGTAATGTCATACCAATTTCTTCTTCCCAAACTGTTGCATGACAATGAGGATCAACAATACCGGGGAAAGCTGTGAGTTCCTTAGCATCTATTTTTTCCGCGTCTTTTGGGACATCATGTCCTTTCCCAATTTTCTTAATCTTTCCATTATCGTCAATTAAAATAAAGCCTTTATCTATAGGGTCTTTTGTTACCGGGATAATTTTTCCACAAAGAATTGCTTTCATATGAAAATCACTTCGAATAACGTCTAATTTTTTAATAATTAAAGTTTATGTAAATTTCAAATAAAGTTTAATATTAAATATCTTTTAAATTAAATCGTTTTAGAATAATTCTTCATCATCTTGGATGTCGTAGACTTTGTTTCCATTAATATACACTTGTTGAACTTTTGTTCTTGCGTCTAAAGGATCACCATTTAACAAAAGAATATCGGCATCTTTACCTTCTTCTAGAGAACCTATTCTATTGTCTAAACCCAGAATTTTTGCACCATTGATCGTAAGGATTTCAAAGGTACCTTGTCTAGATAATCCTTCACGATGCGCAAGAATTCCATAAATAAGTTGATATTGGCAATGACATACAGGATGATCTGAGGTTAAAGCTGTTAGAATACCTGCTTCATATAAAATCTTTAAAGATTTCCAAGTTTTATTTTTCGTTTCAATTTTGGATTTGAAACTCATTGTTGGTCCTATAACAGCTGGAATTTCATGTTCTACAAGAAAATCTAAGATAAGATGTCCTTCACTACAATGTTCAATAACAATGTCAAGATTAAATTCTTCAGCTAATCGAACAGCGGAAATAATATCATTAGCTTAATGAGCATGGGCACGAAGAGGAACATCTTTATTCATAACTGGAATCATGGATTCATGTATGATATTAGTTTCAGGTTTCTTTGGCTTTTTTGGTTTTTTCTTTTTTTGAGTTTCTTTTTTTTGTTTATATTTGTTTAATGCTTCTTGGTAATCTTCTTTTTGCTGTTCATATTCTTCCCATTTTTCAATATAATTTTGTGTTTCGAGAAGTAATTTCCGAAATAATCCTAAACTTCCCATACGAGTCGATGGCATTTGATTTCGAGAACCATAAACTCTTTTAGGATTTTCACCAAAAGCACATTTTATTCCAGCATTTTCTTGAAGCATCATATCATCAATAATTTTTCCATAAGTTTTTATCGTCGTCATCTGTCCCCCTACAACATTACCACTGCCAGGAGCAACACAAATAGTTGTAATGCCACCAGCAATTGCTCTTCTTAACCCCTTATCCATTGGATTCATAGCGTCAAGAACTCTTACAAAAGGTGTTATTGGGTCTGTTGTTTCATTTCCATCTTGTAATCCTAAACCAATACTTTCCTCCATAACTGTTGCGTGACAATGCGGATCTACTATTCCAGGAAAGGCGACTAAATTCTTTGCATCAATTATTTCAACATCTTTTGGAACATCTTTTTCTTTCCCAATTTTTTCTATTTTACCTTTATCGTTCATAAGAATAAAACCATTATCAATTTCATTCTTAGTTACTGGTATAATTTTTTTACAAATAATTGCTTTCATTATAATCATGATATAATTTTTTTCCTAGTCAAAAAAGATATCGATAAATTTTTGGTTTATTGGTTTTTACGCCAAACTAGATTATTTTTGTAATCTTCAATTTGATGCTCAATTTCTAATGGGGTCCAGTTTAGAATTTCTCCCATTCTTTTAGAGATTTTATTGATACAATCTAATCCTTGATTATCCATAAGCTGTAATTGTGTTCTTCGCATCATAAAATCGGTTAAGGTGAAACACATTTCATTATTAATTATATAGGGAATTTCTGCTAGAATATATGGTCTTCCTTTTGCAATTCTATTTGCCAAAGAAGGATCTTTCTGGATTAACTCCAAAATTTCTGTATGGCAAATACCATAAGCTGATAAAAGGTGTTTAATAATGTCTTTATCAAGAGAAAATTCTGCTGTAATTATTTTTAAATGTCTTTCTTGGTAATCATGAAAATCATCGATTCTATTTGCCCCATGAAGTTTGGCATTTTTTGTGACGCAAGGAAAATTCTTTTTCTTAAATCCGAGCTTCTTTATCGCTTGATTGAGCACTTTTTCAGCCATATGTCTAAATATGGTATATTTACCACCTGTGATTGTAAGCATATTCTCTGCATTTTCAAAAATCTCATAATCTCTCGAAGTTTCAGTTTCAGATTCTGCTCCGGAGGAAATAATTAAAGGGCGTATTCCAGAATAAGCACTAATTATATCCTCTTGAGTTAAAGTGCCAGGTAAATCATTATTTACAGCAGAAATAACATAGTCAACATCCTCTTGTGTTACTTCAACATGATCTAAATCACCATCATAAAAAGTATCCGTAGTTCCAATAAGAGAATAATTATCTTGGAAAGGAATAACAAACATACCACGATCATCATCAGCTGTTACAACTAAAACAACTTTTTTTTCAATTAATCTGTGAGTAATAATATGAATTCCTTTTGAGGGGGAAAGGCGTTTAGGTTTATCCTTAGAAAATAAATTAAGAACTTTATCTGTCCAAGGACCTGCTGCATTAATAATCATTTTTGCAGAAATTGTAAAGGTTTCATCAGTAAGATTATTTTTAGCAACTATGTGGTTAATTGTTTTCTTATTATTGTTTGAGATTACTTCAAAATCAATCGCTTCAACATAATTTACTGTTATTGCCCCAGCTTGTTGAGCTGCTAGAATTGTCTCCAATGTTACTCGAGCATCATCCATTATACCATCATAATAAAATAATGAACGCTTCAAATTTTCTCTTTTAATTTTAGGAACTAATTCAACAGTCTCTTCTTTAGAGATAAATTTGTGATTTTCAGTATTTTTAAAACAAGCGAGAAGATCATACATCCAACCCCCAAAAAATAATTTGAGAAAAGAATTTTTTCTGTCTTTATAATTTGGAATGATAAAAGGTACAGGTTCGGTTAAATGAGGGCAGCTTTTATACATCCATTTGCGTTCCTTTGATGCTGTATGAACAAGACCAAATTCTCCATATGCAAGATACCGAATACCTGCATGAACTAATTTTGATGAACCACCACTTGTACCAAATCCAAAATCTATTTTCTCAATTAGAGCAACAGATAAACCTCTTAAAGCAGCATCCCAAGCTACTCCAGCTCCGGTAATACCGCCTCCAATAACTAGAATATCAAATTCAGTATTTCTTAATTGTTCCAGATCTTTTTGCCTTTTTTCTAAAGGAGTTTTGGTCATTATTATCATCTTGAAAAACTACATGGGATTTTAAAAATGTGTCTTTGATATCTATTTTGTTTTTAGAATTATATTTTATATAGAATAAACTCCTCAAAAAAGGAAATAATTTAAAAGTGTCTATTCAATAACTATCTTGGTTTGGTAACATTCTACTATGATTTAATAAGAATAATTCTGTTAAGAAAAATTACATCAAGAAATTTTTTT
>JAYEJY010000068.1:0-4917 GCA_034660795.1 Promethearchaeati archaeon
ATAGGTAGTAGATGGACGATCAAATAAAACGATAATATCATACCAAGTGTTATTTTGGAGTGTTAAGCCATTTTGACTACGATCCATTCGGAGACTATTCCAGCCACCATTTTGAATCCAGAATGTGATTTGATAATCATGTTCTTCATTAGTATCTAGGCGTAATGCAATATCTCCTTCTCTATCTTCCCATGCTGAACCTCTAAACCAACTCCAACCAAAAACCGACGGATTTTCAGGAAGTTTTATTCTCTGTACGATACTCCAGCTTGTTCCATTCGTGAATCCTTCCATTGATGAAAAATTAACATAATCTTCATCAGCTGCACTAAAAGAAGCATAATATTGACTTTCTTGAGAAGTAACAAATTCTATAATAGGAATGGATAAATTAAAGGAAAGAAAAAAAATATTCGGACTTAATAATAATATAGAAAAAATTGTCAGAATTTTTTTTCGGTTCATAAAAAAACCTCGTGGAGTTTAATACTTGAATAACATTTATAAATTTTACTTTCAACACGAACAAAATAAGATTATATAAAATTTAATTAAAACATGTTATAATATTTTACTCTGATTATTTTTAATAACAAATTGCAGAATGATATTTTTCATTCTTGGAAATATTACAAGTAAATTTTTGTTTAAAGAACTTGTTATGAATTTTTTCTGAAAAATTTTTTGGGATATAATTTTTTATTAAACTAAACCTTAGTTCATTATCTTGATAATTCTCTAATTTTATCGCTTGAAATGATATAGCATATCTTTCAGTTATCTTTTTCTGTAAAGCTTTTTTTGCTACAAGAATATTCTTCACATATTCATCGTGATTATTTTTAGCTCGTATATTAAACCATTTTAAGTTCTTATGATGTAGTAATTCTTCTTTCTTCGGCAAATCTTGTTTATTATTCTTAATCAATGCGATACCAGTTCGTTTTTTCAATGAACCCATCGCAAGAACATATTTTTCCGTTACTACAAGAGAAAAATCAACTCTTCTAAAAAGACGACTATGATAATAATTTCCCAATGAATTATCTTTTAGTGGTAAATTTTGCAAATTCTTTTTTCGAAACATAAGTTTTAGAACACGTTTCATTGCAAAAAGTTTAGTTATAAATAATTCTTGTTCATTTTCCTCCATATCTTCTATGGTTTCTCTTTCATCAGAAGTTAACCACTCCTCAGGATATGTTGGTTCTTTTGAAAGTTTCTCTTTAAATAATGACCGATCTATCACTTCTAACCATGATTTCTTAGGAATCTGAAAAAGTTGTCTGACACGATGAGAACGGATTTTTTTGAGAATTTTATCCGTTTCACCTAAATCCATGAGAATCGTTCGATAATTAATTGCTTCAAGAACAACTTCTCCTTTTTTTGTTAATACTTGAAAATCAAACAAACTACCTTTTTCATCTTGTCTCTTTTTTTGACCTATGATAAAATAAGGGGTACCTTTGAAAGTATAAAAAGTTAAACTCTCAATTTCGCTGGGTAAACTAGTTCGACCCGCTAAAACAAAGTCCAGTACACCGGTCGATTGAAAGCCGGCTTCTATGAGTAAAGGTTTACTATGTAATGGTTCATGTTCCCAAGAAAAAAATTTCCTTTGCTTGAAATCGCCAACAGCTATTACTTCATTATTTACTCTATTTATTTCAGAAAGTACATGAAATGTTTGCCCATGAGGTAAAACTTTGTATAAATAATCACCTGTTAATAATGGCATATCTAATAATTCAGGTAATGATTGCTTCTTCTTTATTTTTTCTCCAAATTTTACCTCCCCCTTCATGTTCCAATTAGAGACTTTTTTAGAACTGCTTGATTTTTTCGTTAGAGAGATAACAGCATGAGTTTCTTCTTTCTCAACCTTAGCTTCTATCTCTGTTGCAACTGTTTCATCAAATTTTATTGCTTTACGAAAACTAACCTTATCAAAAGAGACAATTTCTTGATTTGGATAAAGATAATGAGCTAATTCTGCAAAATATTCAAGTGCCATAACACCTGGAAAAAGTGGTTTGCTGTTAAACCGATGATCATCTAAATAGCAATCAGATTTTATTGTCACATCCCGACAACTTATACAAACATCATTTTCATCAATAATAATCTTACCTACACATGGAAATCTTTTTTTATTGATAACATTCTTTTTGTCGGTGCGAAAATTTTTTATGGATTGTTCATTTCTCATAATAGTCCTCAGAATAAATTATCATTCGTTAGCTTCTTTTAAAGGCAGTGATTTAACTAATTCTTTTTCATGCTTATTATCTTCCTTTCGGTAATTCACCTTTGAAAAATAATATAAAATTCGGGATCAATTTTACTGATAATATAAGAACATAACCCCAGCTAATTAATAGAATATTCCAATCATACCAATAAGGGACTGAAAAAGCATAAAAGAAAGTTAATACTATCGCGATAATGATTGTAGCGATATATCCTGCAATTGTTGTATAATTTACCAACAGAAAAACCAATACTGTTGTTACAATCCAGATAGGAATACCCCATGGATTAAGAATTGTGAGTGTACCTAAAAATACCGAATAAGCTCTTCCACCTTTAAAACCAATCCAAATTTGCCAACTATGGCCAAGAATTGCTCCTAATCCAGCTAAAGTAGTAACAAGAATTACATCTTCAAAAGATGGGAAAATAACATATCTTATAAAAAATACACTCAGGAATCCTTTTAGTAAATCCAATAATCCTTTGATGCCACCAGCCACAGGACCAGCAAGATCAAGTGTTTGTTGAGTCGTTATGATTTTTTGCTCTTCTTCTCGAATATCTTTTTTTGTAAAAAGTTTTACAACTATCCAAGCTGATGGAATCGAACCTAATAAATAACCAAAAAGCGGAGCTATAAAATATTGATACACTTATGCAACCTCAAGATTTTAAATTAAATAATACTATAATGAGTTTATTCCTTAGAATCTTTAATCTTTCTCCATATGTTCAATAGTAGCATCGATAGTTGCTTCCATATCTTCATCTTCAAGTTCTTTTTTCCAATGTTTCAAAACATCAATAATTTCAGATTTAAATTCAGGCGAGACATCTTTCGATTTTTTTGTCCGTGTTATGGCATCAGTGAAAATTTTCATGATAGACTTATCTTCGGTATCACGGTATTTCTTAAAATACTCAACAACTTCTTTGGGATGAACTCGTAATCCAGCAATACCTAATGCCCAAGCATTCGCATCAGTCACAACAGTACGTTCATCGGTAAAACTTTCTTCAATAACTTGAAAACATTTCCCAACATCATATGGTTTCTTAGAAAGATAAAATCCTCGAGCTAAGGCGAGAATAACTAAGCGTCTTACCCAATGATTCTCATTTTGGAGAAAAGGATATAACATTTCGAGGTAATAATCATATCTTTCAGCAACTTGTTCCTCAAGAACATAATGTACTAATGTATCTACATCGGCTTTTGAGTTACTTTTCTTGGCTAAGGTAATCACTTCAAAAAGAAAAATGGAGGGATTTTCAGAGAATATTTTCCCAATGAGAAATGAAGCTAATTCTCGGATATCGGTATTTTCTGTTTTCCATAAAAATCTGACATACCGGCTTATAATATGATTGCGTAGATCTTCATCTAAAATTTCCAGAGCAAGATATTTAGCTAACCCTTTTTCTACTGAACCAGTACTTGTTTTAAAAGATGTTTTATCAAAATACTCCTCTGTTTTTGTACAAGCTGTTTGATTTTCACCTTTTTTTAATAATTCGATTATTTTCTTTACCATGTTCTTTTCTTTTGAATATTTCTTTTTCTTTTTACTGGAAATCTGTAATTTCACACTGGTTTTCCTCCCAAATAACATTGGGAATTATATCTTAAATATAGAATAAAGGTTTCTAAGAATTATTAGTTTTTCCTTATAACTATTTCATCGACATTTTTTTAGCTGCATTGAAAAAAAAACTGTTTTGAAGAATCTAACTCTTATTATTCAAAAAAATATCACAAGAAGCATTTCTACAGAGTCATTATTAATATACTAACCTTTTTTTAGGTAAAAAGATGTTTCATATTTAATTAGAGATCAAAAGAAATCCTCAAAAGCTAATGAACCTGAATTTAGAGGAGTAAGAAAAGCTTGAGTCTTGTTGTGCCCAATGACTTTAAGAAAAAAGAAGCAAGGGAAATTATTGAAAAGAAACGTCATAAAGGGAAAGCACTCATAAATAGAAAAGAAAAAGAAAAGACCATCTATATTAGTAAGGTACTGTGGCCAATAAGGTATTTCGAATTAAACTATGAAGTTCCGAGAATATTCTTTCCGAAAAAAACTAGGAAAATTTCTAAAAAATTATTTATGTTAGGCTTTTTTTCTCATTCCGTTGTTAAAGAAACATTACGTAGAAAAAATGGAAAAAAAGCTTTGAAATTAATTTTTTCAAGAGCAAAAAGACACATCTTAAATTCATTAAAAAAATATCGCTCAATAACACCAAAATTACCAATATATGATCCTAATACTATTTTTCGAGAATTGACTGCATGTTATATAACAAAAGTTGAAGAGCTGGAAAAAAACATAGATGTAACAAAACAAAGAATTAAACCTTTCTTACAAAATGCCGAGGAACTAGAGAAGAAAGCTACAGAATTACAAAAAAAGATTCAATCACTAAATAGTAGAAATACTCATGATAAAAAAAATCTGAAAAAAGAAATGATTGCTCAAAAGAGAAGTTTGAAGAAAAAAGCTAAAACTATCAGGAAAAAAGCGAGAAAAGAATTAAAACCATTAGAAAGGAACTTGAAAAGATATAAGAATAAATGGAAAAGAGGAAAAAAGCGTTTCTTAAAACTTAAATCAAATGCTAAGAATATTACTTTTAAAATAATAAATAGTTATTTTTACC
>JAYEJY010000069.1:0-4908 GCA_034660795.1 Promethearchaeati archaeon
AAGTTTGTAGAAAACCATATGGTCTGAGCTCGTAATAATCTTCTCCTTCATGAATAGGCAAAAAACCACCTCAATAATTGTTTTTGTTTCTGATTATTAGATAATGTATTGATAATGAAATTCTTTTACAATACTCATTTAAACTTTTAAAATTTAGGTCATTAAATATAGTTAAAAGTAAGGAAATAGCATAAAAAAATACAATTTTAAGATAGTAAAAAAATAAAAAGAAAATGAAAATTAACAACCAGAAGGTTTAATTTTCATTGAATTTTCAAATGATTTTACACCATTTGTGACTTTGACAAAATCATCAATGTCATAATAAACTTGCCAGTGAGGAACACATCCTTCCAAACTAACCACTCCATCTTCAACGGAAAGATCTATTTGATCAAGTTTTGCGAGCAAGTTTTTCTTAATGTAATGAGTGATTTTCTCTGCAATTTCTTTATCTTCTTTTTTCGTGGTTAAAAGAACAGCTAATTCATTTGTTACTCCTCTAACACCATTCACCCGATAAACTGAATCTTCAATTTCTTTTTTCTGGAATAAAGAGTCAGTATTACCTTTTATATAAACAACTCCTCGGTTCACGTCGATTTCTATTTTTGATTCATCAATTTTTGAATCAATTTTTAATAAGGTTTCTATATCATCTTTTATATCATCATCGGTGGGAATTTCATCAGCTAAGCACATGATATCTAAATTATTATTGACTTTTTTTACACCTTCAATTTTGAGTATCTCTTTGTTAATTATACTATTATCAAACAGACAGGAAGATGTTCCATTAACTTTTACTTCTCCATTTTTCACTTCAAGATCTATTTTTGAAGCGTCAATCCTAGAGTCCCAATCTAGCTGTTTTATTATTTCATTTTTTAATTCTTTATCAGTAATTTTTGTAACCTCCATTTTACTCTGAAAGTTTATAATAAAACAGTGCTTTTAATGCCTAATAAATCACATGACTTAAAAAATTAGATAAATAGTTAAAGAAAGCATTCTTTCTAATTTTCTATACACTTTAAAGAGAATAAAGAATAAGGTGACACTTATTCTATTAAACCAACTTTATCAAGTGCATAACCATAAATGAATGCTGTTTCTTTCATATATTCATATCTTCCAGAAGCACCATGATGTCCAGCACCCAGATTAGTTTTAAGCAAGAGTTCATTATCATCGGTTTTTAATGTTCGTAATTTTGCCACAAATTTCGCTGGTTCCCAAAACGCAACACGGGGATCATTTAATCCTGCTGTAATTAATATGTGTGGGTAATTTTTCGCTTGAATATTATTATAAGGTGAATAGGACCGAATATAGGCAAAATAATCTTTTTCTCGAGGGTCACCCCATTCTTCCCATTCTTGAGTAGTTAATGGAATGCTTTCATCTAACATCGTGTTAACCACATCAACAAAAGGCACTCGAGCAATAACTAAATGAAATAACTCCGGTCTCATGTTCATAACAGCACCCATTAATAATCCTCCTGCACTTCCACCGGCAATAACTAAATGATCTCTAGTGGTCATTTTCGTATTTAGTAGATATTCTGCACAGTCAATAAAGTCTGTAAAGGTATTTTTCTTTTTAAGCAGTTTTCCATCTTCGTACCATTTTCTGCCGAAAACACCCCCTCCACGGATATGAGCAATAACATAAATCATTCCCCGTTGTATTAAGCTAACAATATTTGATGAGAAATGAGGTTCGATGGTATGACCGTATGAACCATACCCATAAAGGAGTGTGGGAGCTGGTGTATTTAATCCTTTTTTATGAACAATTGAAATTGGAACTTTAACACCATCTCGAGCAGTCACGTATTTCCTTGAAGTAACATATTCTTCTTTGTCATAATCCTTTATCTCATCCTCTTTTTGTAAGTCAAGTTCTCGGTCTTCAATATGATAATCGAAAATCGTTTTTGGTGTTATTAATGATGTATAGCGAAAGCGAACAAAATCAGAGTCATATTCATAATTATTTTCTGTTCTAACACCACAGGCTTCTTCTGGAAATTTGACATCATGATTTCTTTCATTATCATAACCATAGAAGATTCCCATTTTTTTCAAGTCTTTATGACGTTTATGAATTACCAAGTAATAAGCAAAAGGTTCAGCAGCATAAATTCGTACATCTTCATTATGAGGAATAATTTCTTCCCATGATAATATATCAAGTTCTGTTACCAGTGTCCTCATAAGTTTAAAATTTGTAGCGTTATTGGTATTTGTAACGATATAGAAGTAACCATCTTTATGCGTAATATCATATTCGTGTTTCTTTTCCCGTGGATAAAAGATAGTAAATTCTCCACGAGTATCACGTAAATCAAGAAAGCGAACTTCAGAGCTAGTGGTTGATTCGGAATTAACAAAAAGGTACTTCAAATCTTTACTTTTCTTAATAGATACTGTTCGTTTAACATCACCTTCTTCAAAGAGGACAACATCTTCTTCAGCGGAGGTTCCTATAATATGTCGTTTTAAAGCATAAGGTCTCTGAGCATCATCTCGTAAAATATAATAAATAGTTTTATCATCCGCCCACTCAAAATTCCACCCGATATTTTTGACACCAGTGTCTATTGTTTCACCAGTTTCTAGATTCTTAATATAGATACTGAATTTTTCATACCCGGTGTTATCTTGTGAATAAGCAAGCTGCTTTTGATCTGGACTAATTTTCATAGTCTGCACATTGAAATACTCATATTCTTCTGCCAATACATTGACATCAATAAGTAATTCTTCCTCATTTTCTAAACTCAAGTGTTTCCGGTAATGGATTTTGTACTCTTTATCCTTCACATCTTTATTATAATAGAAATAATCCTTGAATTTAAACGGCACACTCACATCGTCTTCTTTGATTCGAGCTTTCATTTCTTGAAACAAATTCTCGATGAAAGGTTCTAAATGTTTAGTTTTTTCTTTTGTATATTCATTTTCAGCTTCGAGATAGTCAATAACATCAGGATTCTCTTTGTCTCTTAGCCAATAATAATTATCAATCATTCGTTTACCAAAAAGTTTAGTTTCTTTTGGTCTTTTTTTAGCAACCGGAAAATTAGTATTGAGTTTCATAATTAATTTACTCAGTTTATTCTTTAAAAGGTATTTATTAAAATTAAAAAGGAGTACAACTTTCACAAAAATCACAATCTTTAATAGAAACAATAAGCTAGCATGCTTATTTATGAAATTAAAAAAGAAGATGTATAGTTTATGCAAAGAGCTGTGATTTTACTTCTTGCTGGGCTTATTGGATTACTTGCAGGATTTGTAAGTGGGATGTTTGGCATTGGCGGGGGATCTGTAAGAACACCATTATTATATCTACTCGGATTTGGTTTAATCATAGCTTTTGGCATCAATCTTTTTACAATCCCCTTTTCTTCAGCAGTTGGTGCTTTTAGTCATCGTGAAAATCTTGATAAGCAAAGTGCTTTATATATGATAATTGGCGGATGTCTAGGTTCAGGAGTAGGAGCTTTTTTGGCATATATTTTTTCCTTATCTGACTTTAAATTACTGCTAGCAATTATTTATGTTGTTATCTCTATCCTCACTGTAATAGGTATTTATCTCTATAAAATAGCACCTGATTTTTCAGCAAAATTAGAACCGAAACCATACATTATAATTCCAGGAGCATTCATTCTTAACCTTATAACAGGAATGAAAGGTGGCAGTGGCGGATCATTATTTCCACCCTTTCTAAAAACACTAGGTTTGGAGATGAAAAAAGCAATAGCAACCTCTTTATTTACAACAATTTTTACAGCAATAGTCGCTATCGGAATTTTTTGGTGGAAGGGACAGATATTGTGGTTGGAAGGAGTAATTGTAATGGTTGGTTCAATAATTGGAACTCAAGTAGGCAGCCTTCTATCAATAAAAACAAAAAACAAATGGTTAGAACTCGGATTAGCGATATTAACTATTCTTTTAGCTTCTATTACTCTTCTTAAAGCAATTTTTTGGTAAGTAAATTAAGTTAGAAATAATACGTATATCGAAAAATATTGACAATTAATACCTTTGTATGAGAAGTGGAAAAATATTGAATTATCTATTTTTTCCAAAATACTGAGATGTTTTATCATACGAAATTTCAGCGAATTTCTCTAGTTCTACAAGATTGTGAAGTCCCACTACCCGTTTTCCTGCTTCTATCTCTTTAATAGCCTTTAATATGAAAGCGTTTAAAGGTAATTCAAGATTTATTTCAGAAGCTTTTCCAACTAAAACACCATTCAAATAATCAATTTCTGTTTTTTTATCGTGTTTAAGGTCAGTCAACATAGAGGACCTTATATTTCCATGTCTTCTCGCGCCAATATAATTAATGATTCTGCTCATAAGGGGTCTTCTTATACGTTTGAAAAAGCCATCTTGTGGCTGAGGTCGATAAAAGAAATTCTGGATATCTATACCATCAACTTTTTCCAATGATATATCTAATTTGTTAACAAGTAATAATGCTTCTTGTTTTAATTCTGTCATAATTTTTCGAGTTTTTACATGTTCAAACATTTCTCCAACAGTGATACCTAGTAGAGCTCCAAGGGGAGCAATAATTGAATTAACTATTAATTTAGCCCATCGATAATCTTTTATTTTGTCTGTAATAATAGTTGGTTTCCAACATTTCAACATTTTTTTCATTTCATGTAACTTAGATTGTTGTTTTTGAGTTACACTTTTTTCAAATCCTATCACGAAATTACCTGAAGAAGAAGTTACCTTAAATCTGCCGGGCCCGAGATTTGTTGCGCCCCAACCAATAACCACAGCAACAATTTGCTCTTCTGGTATATAACGAGCCATAATTTCTGTGTTCCCTAAACCATTTTGGAAACTATATACAAGAGTTTCATCAGTT
>JAYEJY010000070.1:0-4875 GCA_034660795.1 Promethearchaeati archaeon
AATAATATACCAAATTATGCTGCTATAGTATTAATAGAATTTGATTCAACATGTGGACCTCTTATACGCAAAATCTGTAGTAAAAATGATAATTTTAATTTAAATAAGCTACCTCTAGAATTTCTTTTATGGACTATTCAAGCTAAAGAATTTTCTGTTAGGAAAATTAACTCAGCAACTGCTTTTGCTAGGCAGATATCACTTATTGACCCTAATTTCAAACGGAAAAAAAGACAATTTGGATTTGCTTTAATTACAAAAGAAACTATTGCTTTGGACTTAGCAGAAAAATTGCTTCAAATACTTATATTTAAAATTAAACAAAAAGGAAATTATCAACCCTATTTTCGTATGCTTAAAAATATTAGCAGAATCTTAGAAGAGGAATACAACAAAATTATTACTGAATTAAAAAATAAGGGAATAAAGGATATTGAAGAATCCAGTAATGTAAAAATGAGCATTACAGAAACGTTAAGCAAATTTACTGATTCAAATAGAACCATAAAAAAATTTCAACGAAAACAGTTACCATCTTCTAGATTATTAGTATTCCAAAAAGTCGCCATTTATAATAAAACATTAAATAAAAAAATAATAATAGGGAGTAAAAAAAGCACAAAACAATGGAAGAATAATAGTAAGCAAACATTTGAAATGAATAAAGATGAAATGATAATAAGGACTCAAATGTGGAATGGTTTACCCAAACTACTTAGTGAAGGTTTAGAAATTTTAGGGGCTATCCTTATACATTCACCACCTAAAGCATTTACTCCTATTCGTTTGTTAATAGCTATCGAATTTTTGGACAAATTATTGTATGAAAAAATTGATATTCAATACTTTCTTCCCTTTATTCAATATTTACTGGTAATGGAAGGATATACAATAACATATTTTGATATGCAAGCAGTTAATGCTAACCTAGTAGCCCTCCAAAAAACTCATGGTTCCTGGGTTTCTTGTTTAATCCAACAAACTTTTCAAGACCAACCATTAACATACTTTTTTGAGAAAACTCAACTTTCAAGGGAAGCTTTAGAATTGTTAATTGATCTATTTTTTATGAAAATTATTAGAATATTTTAATTATAGAATAAACAAAATTATGCTAAACTAATACTTGTTTAAATTTGGAGTTTTTTAAAATAGATGTTTCCACAAAAATCATATTTCATCCCAGGTAAACCAGCTCTTCTACTTCCAACAAAAGAATATGGTACGACACTTGTCTTAGCGGATTTACATATAGGGTATGTTTATGGTAGAAATCGAAGAGGTATTAAGATACCTTATGAAAAAAGACCTGAAGAGGATATTGTAAAAATTACTAAAGAATTTCAACCTAATCATATTATAATTGTTGGCGATTTTAAAGATGAAATATATGGAGCAGCCAAAGCTTTAGTTAAACGAATTGAGGGGTTTTTACAAAAAATTCCCCAAGAAACAAGTTTAACGATAATTAAAGGAAACCATGATGGTTTAATTGAACAATTTCTACCAAATTATATTAATATTGAACCTCCCACTGGTCTCCTTTTAGAGTTATTAGAAACTCAAGAAACGGTCGGGTTATGGCACGGACATGCTTTTCCTAATCCGCTTGTTCAAAATGCCGACATAACTTTAAGTGGTCATGGTCATCCAGCATATACATTTAGAGAGACGACTGGCGCAACACAAACTATTAAAGTATGGATAAAATCTAAATGGCAGTTTTCAAAAAGCAATAAAAAACCAAGAAATCATATTTTTATGCCAGCTTTTAACAAATATATTAATGGATATCCCATTAATGAAGCATATTTCGAATCAATTATTAATTTTAAGGAAGCCTTAGAATTTGATAAATCTAAGGTTTTCACTCTTGATGGAGTGCTTCTTGGTACATTAAAGGAATTACAGGAAATAAAAACGATAGACTAAAAAAATAAAAAAATTAGATATTTGCTCTTGCCACAACTAAGCCTGACATAGAACTTTGCATAACGCCTCGAGTAATACCCGCACCATCTCCAACAAAATAGAGATTTTCTATCTGTTTGGATTCTAATTGATTAGATAGATCAATTCTAATACTATATAATTTAATTTCAGGTGCATAAAGCAATGTGTTTGGACCAGCAATTCCAAGCATTATCACATTTAAATGATTGATAAAATCACGGAGATCATTCATAATTCGACTGGGAATAGCAAAACTAATATCACCAGCTATAGCACTTTTCAAAGTTGGTTTAATTACCGACCTCTTTAGTCTTTCAGGTGTAGAGCGTTTCCCCTTTTCTAAATCAATAAAACGTTGAACGAGAACAGAGTTACCACCCGATAACATATTAGCAAGATTAGCTATGTGTTTCGCGTACTGTATTGGTTGTTTAAATGGTTCTGTAAAATTGCATGTTACAAGAATGGCGAAATTTGTATTTGGACTTTGTTTATCTGTTCGACTTTCCCCATTAACACAGGTACTTTCATCATAACGTTCTGTTGTTACATATCCACCTGGACATACACAGAAAGTTCTTACATGATCTTCATATGTCCGAGTTACATAATCAATTTTAAATTCATAGAGGTTATCAGTAAATTCTTTACAAAATTCATTAAGAGTTTCAACTCGAACACCAATATCAACCGCATTATTATAGTAATTAATTCCTAAGCGATTACATTCTGATTTTAACCAATTTGTTCCCCCTCGGCCAACACCCATTACTACTTTTTTCGCTTTGTAGACTTCATTTTTAGTAGTTCTTACTCCGATGACTTTTCTATTTTTTACTAGTATTTTATCAACTTCTGTTCGCAATTTAATGTTAATTTTGTCTTTTAAGTAATGATAAATATTGTCCATAATAGTTGCAGCATTATCCGTTCCGAGATGTCTAATAGGGTAAGTTATGAGACGCATATTTTCCTTTCGGCAACGACTCTCCATTCGTTCAACAAATTCTGGATCCGGGGAATAATATCGATCACCCCCATTACTAAAGGAAAGGATTGTTTGATCTACATATTCAGTTAATTCTATAAATTCCTTTTTAGATAGAAAATCGCTCATCCATCCACCCACTGTTCCGGTAAGGTCTTTAGTGATTTTACCATCAGACCAAGCACCAGCACCTCCAAATCCAGAAGTGACATCGCAAATTTTGCAACCTATACATTCACTTTCTGTTTCCATACTGGGACATTTTCTATTGGTAACTTTTTTTCCTCTATCAATTAAAGTAATATTTGTGAAGCCATTTTTCACTAATTCATAAGCACAAAAGATACCTGCGGGACCCGCACCGACAATTACAAAATCATCCATTGGTTGTTACCTAGTTCCAATTTTATTATACTCTAAAAAATTCTTCGTTTAGTTTATTTAAATTTATGACTTTATTATCTCTAAATAAAAAAAAGAATTATAGACCGAAAAGCAATAGTAAAACATTGCCAAAAAGCAGATAGAAAATATACCCAATAAATAAGAAAAACACAAAGGGTAAACCTGGAGTAACCCAAACCATTTTTTTATCATGTTTTTGTAATTGTAAAAGTGTACGTAATTGTCTTTGTTCCATGATTTCTTCTTCCTCCATACCAATTCTGAATCTAAAACGCCAAGGTGCTGTTATATTTTTTGAAGTGCCTTCTAATTGCCCTTTGGGAGTAAAACCATCTAAATCTCCCGATAATTTTCCTAAAAATGTCCCAGATAGTTTACCTTTAAAATAACCTTCAAAATAACCAAGAAAAGAATTCTCAATTTTACCATTAAATTGTAATATTGTTTGAATATTTTGTAAAGTAGAGTCAATTTTATTTTTTTGGATTTCTTGCATGTGAAGTTCTCTATAACCATCTAAAAGGAGTTGATTATTAATTGATATAGTATTTTTCTTTGGAAGTTTCTGCTTTAATAAATTAGCATCACTAATAATTTGTTTAATTGACTTACCTTCAAGATAATTATCAGAATCCTTGATAAATCTGCCAGTCATAAGACCATTGATTTGACCTTGTAAAGTTCCCGAGAAAAAACCTAGCATTTCTCCGTCAATCCAACCTTCAAAATCACCAGTAAATTTACCCTCGAAGATTTTTGTTGGTAATTCCTCTAGGAAATCATAGTGCAATTTTTGATAAGAAATAGAGTCGACTTTCTTAGGATAGCCAACTAAAAAAGCTCTAAATTTATCAGCTGTAGTTGCTTTTACTTCAGAGAAAAGGTCATTTTTGGTGCTTTTTATGGTATTTATAATCAGTAAAATTATGGGATAAATTAATGAGAGCAAGATAGAATTAATAAATATTGAAAAAATACCTGTATCAATAAATGTAATAGAAAGAAACTCTAAGCCTAACAAATTTTCTTGAAAAGGATAAACAGGAGATAACACACCTAAAGACCAAAGTGCTTTTGTATCAGCTCCACCCCAAAAGCCTAAATAAAACAATACTAAACCTAAAAGAAATGCAATCAGTATTGATAATAAAACATTAAGTAAAGCAATAGTAGAATCATCAGCAAAAATGATATAAAAGATATCTAAAATTATACCAGAACCAAACATAAATAACCAAATAAATTCGTGACGAACTTCACGGTATAAGAGATCTTGAATTCCTCCATAAAGAAGGGAGGCTAAAACAAGTGTCGGTACAAGTATTTCGTAAATTTGATCGAATATCATTTTTTCACACGACTCTTTTTCCTAAGATCCTATTATTAACAAGTTTTTAGACAATAGTTATTCAGTTTCAGTAGTTTCTTCTGAACTTATGTGCATTACTTCCGCTGCGATAAGAATATTTCGTAATTTCTCTATATCATTTTCCTTAAGATTGCCTAAAGGTTTTCGTGGTAAGCCAACC
>JAYEJY010000071.1:0-4810 GCA_034660795.1 Promethearchaeati archaeon
TGGAAGGGGTTATGATTGGGCCCCAAAAGGAGAATTAAGCATATTTGAATTTCATGCCACAACAGCAAACGCGCGAAGAACATTATTTTATTATTTGTACTTACATGCGGATCAAATAGAAACCGTTCATTTACCGATCAATTGTGCAACCTCAGAAATTTTCCCATGGTTACAGGGATATGCAAATCCTAACTTTTCTACAAAAACATTGGTTATGGCACGAATAATCGACGTTGAATCAGTGTTGAAATCTTTACCACTACAATCTGACAGTAAAATTATTCTTAAGGTTAGTAATGAACAATGTTCCTGGAATAATAAGTGTTTTAGAATACATGTTAAAAAAAATAATTTAGAAATAAGTGAAACTACTCCAAAGAAAAATAGCATCGAGATAACAATCCAAGGATTAACCTCATTACTATACGGGACTTTAAGTGCTAATGATCTGGAAGCTTTTACTTGGTTAAAAAACGCGTCTCCAAAAGATAAACAGCAACTCGATGATTGGTTCCCATTAAAGAAACCATTCTTTACAGAAGGATTCTAAGAAAGTAAGGAATTTCAAGATTTTTGCAAAGATTTCATAAATCTTTTTTTGATATCCTCCGCGGATAGTGGGATTACTGTAACTTCTTTTTTATTACCTGGTTTGATAATACAATGAATTAAGCGAGGACCAAAAGGTAGATTTTTACAACTCGCAATGATATCTGAAGAGGTTCTAGCTTTAGTGCTTTTTTGCATCCCAAAGGCATTAGCAATTATTTCTAAATCTAATTCTTTATAACTTGCAGTCTGCTGATTACCCGTGGACCCGCATACACCATTATCCATTAATAATATGGTAAGATTCCGACAATCTTCTTGATGAGAAGTAATAGTTCCAAAAATATTAGGATTCATTAAGAAACTAGCATCACCATCAATGACAATAATTTCTGCTTCTGTTGTTAAGGCTACCCCAAATCCTATCGCTGAAACCATCCCAAGACTGCCTAACATATAAAAATTTGAAGGCTGGTCAAGGAGGTGATAAAGTTCTTTGCTAGGAATACCAATATTTGATAAAACAAATTTATCCTTAAGATAAGATTTAAGAGCTTCAAGAGCTTCAAATCTTGTTAATTCGGGCGAAATGAGTGTTGTTTCTGATTTAGGGTAAGTAATGGTTATTTTTCGTTCAAGTTGTTTACTATCAGAAGGTTCATCAACAGAACTTTTCGATTGTAACCAAAATTCCGGCGAAATGAAAATACCATAGGGAAGATTTAGGGAAAAACAGTCTTTTATTGCTTTTTCAATTTTAGGCAAATCCTCTTTTGTGTGGATTTCAACAAAAGGCAATTCACAAGCAGAAAAAAGCTCGGGTAGATATTTTCCCATAGGTATCTGGGCTTCTATTTTTTCTTCGAAAATTCCTCGCCAGCTTATGATGATCGGGATTGGAATACGATAAACTTGCGCAAGAGATAAAAGAGCATTTAATGAGTTACCTATACCTCCACTTTGAATTAACATGGCAGAACGTTTACCCCCGAGAAATAAACCTGTAGCAATGCCTACGCCTTCTTCTTCCCGAGATAGTGGGATATGATAAAATGAACGGGAAGCTTTGTCTAGTAACTGCTTAATTTTTGCACATGGAAGTGTTAAGACATAATGAATATCATTGTCTTTTAGGAATTGAATAATTTCATCTTCTAATAACATCATAATAACAATCCTAAATGAAACCAATTAATTGCTAGAAATTTTTAATGTAATAGCTAAAAGAATCCAATTAAATGAATGTTTTCTTTAGAAAGAAGTTCTTGGATTATATTTTCCCTTCTTTTTGTAATTTTTCAATTTCTTTAAATTTAGCAGGTAAGTATTCATCAACAACAAAAGTTAAACTCTTAGACGTTAGTGATTGTTGCTCTGCTTTTTTCTTGAGTTTCAAGAATCTTTTCAGTTCCATCTGGAGATAGGGTTTTTGATAACGGGGGTCTTGAAGTAATTGATGAGTACGTTTCGTGTCCCCTTTTGAGAAATGATCTGTTGGAAGATCATATTTTTTGATGTCTGTTGCAGTCAATCCCATCCAAATAGCACTTGGCGTTGTTAGACCTCTTAGATGAGCTGCGGAAGCACTTCCAGCAGCAATAACATTGTAAATGTGTACACCCCACGGATCACCATCAACAAAAGCATAAACTGGTAAATTCAACTCTTCATTTAATCGTCGTATTAATCGACGTGTACCACGTGGTGCTTGGCCAGCAAGATGAATAAGAATAGCATTGAATTGTTCATCGGCATTTTCTTCAATTAAACGTTGAAACATACCACCGGATTCAATACAAATAACTTTGTCTGCTTTAGTAGAAACAAAATCCGAACGTACTAAGGTCGGACCTATGGTTTGCCCATCTGGATTAAAGGTAAGATTGATTTCACGTTCACTATCCGTTCTTTTATCATGAAAAGAAACCGTTAAATCACCATAAACTGTACTTCGTGCATCAGGAAAGATATTAAAATCCTCTCGGGCCATACCTATGATAGCTTCAACATCAGTAATAATATTATCAGATTCTGATTGATCACCAAACATTTTGGCCATTGCAGATTCTGAGGAATAATACACATCTCGAAGTGTACTTGTACGACCACTTTCTAATAAGTCTCGAGCAGCAAACATTGCAACAAACATGGTTTGTAAGAAGGGTTTAAGGTGACGAATATTTTTTGCTGATCGTTTAATTTTTTTCTTCCCTACAGTGTATTGTTGAAGTTCAGGATCATAATAAATATTTGAACTGGTTCTTTTAGGCATTTTAAACTGGGGATATTCACCATCAGCAAGTTGTTGATAAACACTTTCGCCTAATTTAACCAGTTTTTTAAAAGCTTGGTTTTTTAGTTTATCAGCATGAGAATTAGGTTTTTTAGATTTGTCAGACATTTTTCAATCTCACCTTTAAGAAGAATTATCTTCATCTTTTTTTTCAAGAATGTTCTCTAAATCAGGTTCTTTTTTATGACCACTTAATTTGGTCGCAAATTGAGCAATATAAGGAAGATATTTTTCATAAACGGAATGCCGTCGAGCTTTTCGTTTCTTACGCTCAATTTTAGAAAGATAAATACGTAATTTCCTTGCACAAACTTGCATCGCGAGTTTAATTTCATGTTCTAATTCTTCACGATCAGCAATTGATTCTTTACCAGCAGTTCTATAAGGAATCTTAGTGGAAGCAATATGAGTAATCACTGCGAGACGCGCACTATCAGGAACTTTATACAAACGCCAATTAAAAGACCGAATCACTTTAGCAGAGACATCAGCATATTCATCATATAATAAAGGAATACGATTAGCATACCGATAGAGAGTAGGTTCTGATTGTTTTTCAATTTTATCGCCACCATAAGCAAACGCAACTTCAACAATAAAAGGATGACCTGAATAGGCTTCAGGTTTTCTGGTTACAGCCGAAACAAAATCAGGCTCTAATTCCTTCTTAACCCCAGCGATAAGGACATCTTCACCAATTGGTGAGAGACATTTAGTTTCCGGAGATAAGAAATCATCATAATCATTCATTCCCTGAACTAATCGCACAATTTCATCATGATTTAGGTTCTGTGGATTTTTATTCTTAGGTAAATCAACAAATTCCAAAAAATTCGTTGAGGTTACTTCCCCAACCCTTTGGAAGTTGCTTTCCAGAAAATTTTGCAAAGTTTTTTGTTTAGCAACACGTAATAAGCGAAGCATTTTTTCTGTATCAATACCTTTCGGATGAGGTAAAACCGCTTCACCCAAATCAGGAACTTCTTGAATAACACGATCAAATTTATACATTATCCCATAAGCATCAACAAAAGTGATATCAGCATAAGGAGAAACTAAAGCAGTTGATTTCAAGTAATCTAATATCCGATGATGAGCACGACTATAATCTCCTTCAATATTAACTTCAACTGCAACACCATGCCAATTATGTTTATTTGGAATTTTATCGTGTTTCCGGATAATAGGTTCATTTTTCTGGATATCGATCATTAGATGATATTCATCAATATATTTGCTGCCTTGTTCCGCACTAACTACTCGAGTAGGAAGGTTAGTTGTTATCTGGGAATATAATACTGTCATTGAAGCTCCTAACCCAAAATGCCCTCGAGATTGTCTTTCAACATATTTACCACCGAAAAGCAGTTTTGCTAAAGCTTCAGGAATCTGTTTTGATGGAATACCTATACCATTATCAGACACAAAAATCGTATAGACATCATCAAAACTTGGTTTTTGTTTTATTGTGATGAAAATGTCGGGATTAATACCACCAATTTCAGCCCCATCAAATGAATTTTCCACAATTTCCCGTAACGAGGTGTAAAGACTTTTTGCTGCAGTATCAAAGCCAGCCAGCTCACGATTACGATAGAAGAAATCAGCTGGGCTTAATTGTTTGAATTGTACTTTACTCACTTGTAATCACTCAATTATTGCGCTCTTGATTGTTATCTTTTTTTATAAATTATAATGTTTCGTAAGATAATTTATGATAAGAGAATATTGAGTTTTAATTTTTTCCGAGAATAAATCCTTCTATTGGTAAAAATATAATAAAAATAAAACTATAAGAAATAGTTAGGTGGTTAATATTCCAGAAAAACAATCAACGCAAATTCTCATTACATTTTTTACCAGTTATTTATTACTTATCAATCTCTATCTCGTATTTAATTTATCCCAAGGACAAGGCATTCATCTCCAAGACGAAAGCATTATTATCACAATCAATGAGGAGAATGC
>JAYEJY010000072.1:0-4781 GCA_034660795.1 Promethearchaeati archaeon
TCTAGAAGCTTTGATGGGTTAGTTATTGCTTTCATTCCTTTTAGATACTTCTTATTACAATAAAGGCAATTTTGCTCACATTTTTCACCAGTAATGCTAATTGATGGGAATTTGGGTTTGGGATAATATGCTTCTAGCTGCTGGCCATGATGTTCCCAGCTTAAATCACGAGCCTGCCTAAAAATTTGTTTTAGTTTTTCTAAGGGTGTTGTGAATACTGACGTTTCAAGATGTTGTTTATTCATTTATTTATCATCCACAAAAAGATTCGATATGAAAATCATATTTACTATCAAATTGGTTTGTATATTTTTTAGGTTTTTATTACTTTATAAAAATTAAAGGATACCATTAATATAAGAATTAAAGGATTGATAGGATATGAGAATTATTGTTTTTATGGTGGAAAGAAACAATAAAAACAAATACATTTGATGCAATTATTGTTGGAGGAGGTTTGAGTGGTTTACGAGCAGCATTGGAATTAAGTACAGAGTGGCATGTTGCAGTTTTAAGCAAAGTACATCCTCTAAGAAGTCATTCTGGAGCAGCTCAAGGGGGAATAAATGCTGCCTTGGGAAATACCGAAGAGGGAAAAGATGATGAACCAAAAAATCACGCTTATGATACCGTTTATGGGGCTGATTATCTAGCTGACCAAGAAATTGTCATGTTTCTCTGTGAGGAAGCACCAAAAATAGTGATGGAGTTGGAAAGCATGGGTGCTCCCTTTTCAAGATTAAAATCCGGATTAATCGCTCAACGACCGTTTGGAGGAGCAGGTTTCCCTAGAACTTGTTATGCTGGAGATCGAACGGGTCATGCCTTATTGCATACATTATTTGAACAATGTCTTCAACAAAAAGTTCAATTTTTTGATGAATATTTTATGATTGATTTGATAACAACAGAAAATGAAGTTACAGGTCTAATTGCTATAGATATTGGTTCCGGAAAACTAGTTAACTTTAGAGCTGGATATGTAATTTTAGCAACAGGGGGTTTTGGACGTATATATAAACGATCAACAAATGCGGTCATAAATACAGGTGACGGGTTAGCAGTGGCATATAGAGCTGGTATACCTATGCAAGACCTTGAATTTGTACAATTTCACCCAACTACTTTATTTGGAACTAATATCCTTATTACCGAAGGAGCAAGAGGGGAAGGAGGCTATTTACTAAATAATAAAGGAGAACGATTTATGTCAAAAGTAGCCCCTGAAGCAATGGAATTAGCTCCTCGAGATATTGTGGCTCGGGCAATAGAAACAGAAGTTCAAGAAGGTTTAGGATTCGAAAAGAATTATGTTCATCTGGATTTAACGCATTTAGGAGAAGAGAAAATTAAACGACGTTTGCCTGGCATTCGGGAAATAGCAAAGTATTTCGCAGGAATTGATCCTATCGAAAAAGCAATACCTGTACAACCTGGCCAACATTATTCAATGGGAGGAATAGCTACCAAACAAGATGGTGATATGTGTGAAATACCATTAAAAGGAGTTTATACTACCGGTGAAACCTCTTGTTTATCAATACATGGAGCGAATCGTTTAGGCGGAAATTCATTATTAGAAACAGTAGTTTTTGGTAGATACCTTGGACGATTATTAAAAAAGAAAGGAAAAAGGAAGTTACCATCAGAAAAACAATTGAAAAAGATAGAAAAGGAAATATTGACCACCACAGAATTAATGTTTCAGAAATGGGATAAGAATAAAGGTAAAAAACCAGTGGAAATAAGAAATAAAATGAAAGAAATTATGGACAGTAAAGTTGGGGTATATCGGGATGAGGATGGATTACAAAAAGCAGTAGAGACATTACGAAAATTGCGAGAAGATTTTGAGAAAATAACCATTCCTACAACCAAAAGAATATTCAATTATGGCTTAATTCGAACTCTCGAATTACGAAATATGCTAGTAATAGCTGAGGGAATAGCTAGGGCTGCGTTGTGGCGAAAAGAAAGTCGAGGAGCTCATTACAGAAATGATTTTCCTGAAAGAAATGATGAAAAATATCTTGTACATTCATTAGTAACTCAGCAAGAGCAAGAAATGATAATTGAAACAAAACCAGTGAAATTAGGCCTTTTTCCTGTTAAGGAGCGTGCTTATTAAATGAGTAAAAAAGTTATCTTTCATGTTTATCGACAAAAAGAAAAAAATGGCAAGAATTACTATGATACCTTTGAAATACCTGTCCAACAAGGGATGACTGTTTTAGAAGGGCTATTTTATATTCAAGACCATTTAGACTCCTCCTTAGCATTCAGGTATTCTTGCCGAGGAGCAATTTGTGGTTCTTGTGGAATGACAATTAATAAATTCCCCCAACTTGCTTGTAAAACACAAATATTACCTATTGAACATAAAAAGAGAAAACGTGTACCTAAACTTACATTTAGTAAAAACGAACCAAAATGGAACCCCAAAAAAGAACTCCTAATTGAACCCTTGCCAAATATGGAAGTAATTAAAGATTTGATTGTGGATATGGAAACTTTTTGGGCTTTTTATAAAAAGATACAACCCTATTTTTCAAGAGAAATAACAGATCAACCGCCAGAATCAAAACAATCACCGGAACAAGCACAAAAAATTGAACATCTCGTTTATTGTATTCTATGTGGCTTATGTTGGACATGTCCCGTTTCTGGGAAAAAACCTCAGTATTATGGTCCAGCAGCATTAGCGAAAGGCTTTCGTTTTATTGATGATTCACGATTGAGTGAAAAGCAAAGAAAAAATATTCTGGATAATGCAATGAATGAAAATGGCGTACCACTTTGTGAGAGAATTTTTGCGTGTAATGAAGTCTGCCCAAAAAATGTCAGACCAGGAACTGCTATTCAAAAAATACGGAAAAAGGTAAGAGAGCAAAATGAATAAAAAAAACTTGGAAAAGAATTCGGTAAGAAAGGAAAAAGATATGCTTGGAGAGGTAGCTGTCCCAAAAAATGTATATTGGGGTATTCACACACAAAGAACTCTCCAGAATTTTAATATAAGTGACAGACGTTTTCCGTGGGAGTTTATTAGAGCACTAGCTATAGTAAAAAAAGCATGTGTACAAACAAATAAAGAATTAGGGAATATTTCGGAAAAAAAATATACAACAATTAAAGCGGCACTTACGGAATTATTAGAAAAAGATCGATTCAAGGACCAATTTCCCATTGATGTGTTCCAAACAGGATCGGGCACTCAAATCAATATGAACATGAATGAAGTAATCACTAATAGGGCAAATGAGATACTGGGTTTTGAAAAAGGTCGAAAAGAACCTATTCATCCTAATGATGACGTTAATAGAAGTCAGTCTTCAAATGATGTAATCCCAACAACTATGCATATCATGACAACCCTTCTCATAGACCAAGAACTTTTGCCAGCATTGCACGACCTTCAAAAAACGCTTTTAAAGAAAATTCAACAATTTCAAACAATCGTAAAAATTGGTAGAACGCATTTACAAGATGCTGTACCAATTAAGTTGAGTACTGAATTTGAGGTGTATAACCAACAAATTATCTTAGCCCAGAAACGTTTAACGCAAGCGCAAAACGAGCTATTAAAATTGCCTATTGGTGGTACTGCGGTAGGTACAGGATTAAATGCTCCAAAGGGATTTGGTAAGAAATGCGCTAAAAACATTGCAAAAATGACAAATAAAGAATTTACTATAAATGACATCCAAGCTGAAAGTATTGCTTCTCATAATCGATTGGTTACAGTTAGCTCTGTTCTAAAACAATTAGCATTAACATTGTTGAAATTAGCAAATGATATCCGATTACTTGGAAGTGGACCACGTGCAGGATTTGGTGAATTACTATTGCCAAAAAATGAACCTGGTAGTTCAATAATGCCTGGTAAAATTAATCCCACGCAATCTGAAGCAATAATTCAAGTATGTCTACAAGTCATAGGAAATGATACAGTAATTACCCAAAGTGAAGCCTTCGGGAGTATGTTAGACATGAATGTTACAAAACCCCTAATCATCTGGAATATAATAGACGCAATCAAAATTCTAAGCAAGGGGGTATTGTCTTTTACAAAAAATTGTCTAGAGGATTTACAAGTAAATAAACAAAGAATTAATCAACAGTTAGAAACCTCCTTAATGATTGTAACTAGATTAACTCCACTAATTGGCTATGATAAATCAGCGGAAATTGCACAAAAAGCCTATGAAACCGGAAAAACAATTAAGGAAATTATTGAACAAAAAGGAATAAAATTCGAAAATCAAGATTTAGAGGATATATTAGATCCTAAAAAAATGGTGTAAAAAGAAAGAAAATTTAACGAGCTTCGCTGAAACTCGCTGAACGTTCAATACGAATACGATCATTCATTGCTTCTTGCCATTGATAATGAAGAATTAACGACCAAATTGAAAGACCTAAGCTAACTAACCCTACTAATCCAGCAATTGAACTATAAATAGGAAAAATCACTTGGGGATTACCACCAGAGGCGGCTATCAATTGACTAAGAAAACTAAAAACTGTACTTACAAGAGCAGAAAGAATGCCTCCACCAAGACTAATTAATAAGGCTTTTAGACCACTTGCAACTTGATGAGTACTCTTTATTGGGTGATATTTCAGATAATTATGGAACTTATTGAATTTGAGATAGGTAATAACAATACCACCAATAGGAGGTAAACAAATTAACAAGAGTAATAAGAGCACAGGTTCAGAATGCATTGATGGAACGCCTTGTGGTTTGGGGTACTGATCTAGTTTATTCATATCTGCAA
>JAYEJY010000073.1:0-4777 GCA_034660795.1 Promethearchaeati archaeon
TGTTTATCTAGAATTGTATTTAATATTATTATAAATAGAAATTAATCTAGTAAAAGTAATTTATTTATATCCAAAAAACGTAATTCAAATGTAAATATAATTTGTAGTTAGAGTTATAAACGCCTATGAGTAAAATAATTGAACTCAAGGTAAATAATCGGGAAAAAAATTCCCGAGAGAGTTGAAAGAAATGTCTGAAACCCAAGTCTCTGAAACAATAAAAGATATCGAAGTTACAAAAGAAAAACCTGCGTTTTATGAAGGTATTGGTAATTGGTTTAGAACTTTACAAAGTAATAGAATCCTTATCTATGCTTTTAGAAGGATTCTCACAATAATTCCTTTATTCATTGGTATTTCGATCATAACTTTTGCATTAATGTATATGATTGGAGATCCTGTCGCTAAATTAAAGCAACAAAGACCCAATACAACAGATGAAGACCTTGATATTATACGAGAACAATTAGGTTTAGCAAGACCACCTACTCAGCAATATCTAATGTGGTTACTTGGTTTCGTAACATTGGACTTAGGTTTAACATTCTTCACTCGATTACCGGTATTACAACAAATTGGTCAATATACCACAACAACTCTAAGATTACAAATCACACAATTCATAATTTCATTAATTATTTCAATAATTTTAGGAGTATTAGCAGCAAAATACCAAAATACTTGGATTGATTCTGGTGTAAGTTCGCTAGCCTTACTTGGCCTTTCAATGCCAATTTTTGTATTTGGTAACCTGCTTATTTTCTTATTTTCGGGAAGAGGATTGAACATCTTACCTCCTGGAAAAGCCTTTTCTGTTCCCCGTCCGGAAACTAATTGGGTTGCATTATGGTCAGGAGACATAGGGCAGTTTCTGCAGTCTTGGTTTATAATGTTCGGTGATATTGTATACCATTTGATATTACCGGTAGCAACACTTGTCTTTGCTAGCCTAGCATTGTATACTCGTCTCGTACGTGGGAACATGTTAGAAATTTTACGACAAGATTATATCCTTGCTGCAAGAGCAAATGGCTTATCAGAACGAGCTGTGTTAATAAGTCATGGATTAAGAAATGCATTATTACCTGTTGTTACATATGTTGGCTTGACTATTGGATCAATTCTTGCTGGAACGCCGATTACAGAAACAGTTTTTTCATATCCTGGTTTAGGAAATAAATTCACAGAATATATAGTGGCTTTAGATCATCCATTAATTATGGGTATTAGCATGATAATTACATTAATGATTCTCTTTGCTAATCTCATTACGGATATAGCATATGTATGGGTTGATCCTAGAATAGAAATTTAATATATTGGAGGTAAAAAATAAGATGGTAGCCCATTTAGACGAAGAAGAACAATCAACTGCTGAATTACTACGTGTTAGTACTGAAGAAGAAGAAAAAGAGAAATCACCTTCACATTGGTCAGTTGTATGGATGCGTTTCCGAAAAAATAAATTAGCAATATATGGTTTCTATATAATCCTTCTTGTCACTATTATTGCTATTTTAGCTCCTGTTATTTCCCCATTTTTTTCCCAAGATATAGAACCATTATTTGATGATTATGGTGGTGGAGGAGCCGATGAAAGACCAAGCTTAAAATATCCTATAGGAACAAATAACGTAGGACAAGATATTCTTTCAAGAGTTGTCTGGGGATCACAGATTAGTCTGATTGTTGGTATTGTTGCTTCATTAATCTCAACTATTATTGGAATTATCTTAGGCTCCCTTGCAGGATATTATCGAGGTTTAACTGAAGAAATTATCATGCGTATTACAGATATGTTTTTAGCTATACCTTTCTTATTAATCGCAATGGTTGCTGTGTCTTTCTTACGATCTGGTCGAATTGAGCTCTTTAGAAACATAAGTCACGCTTGGATCATGATTCTTGTATTAGGATTATTTGGTTGGGCGAGTTTATGTCGTCTTGTTACAGCTGAAGTTAAAAGAGTAATGACATTAGAATACGTAGAAGCAGCAATTTGCTTAGGAGCAAGTGATTGGAGGATAATCACAAGGCATGTTCTACCCAATATTATGGCCTCAATAATTGTTTTAACAACATTAAATATTGGTGGTAATATACTCTCTGAAGCTGGTTTAACTTATCTTGGATTTGGTGATCCGCAAACTGTCTCATGGGGAAGAATCGTAAACGAAGGCGTACAAAACATGCGCACAAATCCGGAACAAGTATTCGTTGCTGGATTTGCAATATTTTTCTTAGTTTTAGCTTTCAATATTGTTGGCGATGCTTTACGAGACGCAATGGATCCCCGTCTAAAAGATTAGGTTTTTTCCTTTTTTTTTATTTTTTTATTTTTAACTAACTAGATTATAATTAATAATGAAAAAAATAGAGAAATAAAAATTTTCTAAGAAATGTTAATCTCTACGTCGCTCAAATTTTTCTTTATGAACGCCTACAACATCTTCTGCTAATTCGGATATCTCTACTTCATCCCAATGATGACATGCAATAAATCGTCCTTCAACTTTTTCTTCTAATGGAGGTTGAACTTTGGAACAAATTTCTGTAGCATACTTACATCTAGGATGAAACCGACAACCAGTTGGTGGATTAATTAATTGGGGTACACTACCTGGTATGGTAGCTAATCTTCCTTTGTCAACATCTAATGATGGAATACTTTCTAATAAGGCGATTGTATATGGATGCATTGGTTTTGTAAAAATGTTCATTGTCGAAGCAATTTCTGCAACTCTTCCACCATAAAAAATGTGTACTCGGTCAGTCAATTCCGCGACAACACCAAGATTATGGGTAATAAGCATAAGTGCTAAATCGTATTTTTCTTTCATATCTTTCAAAATTTCTAAAACTTGTGCTTGAATTGTAACATCTAATGCTGTTGTTGGTTCATCAGCAATAAGAAGCGAGGGTCTTAAGGCCAAAGCACGTGCAATAAGTATTCTTTGTCGCATTCCCCCACTGAATGCATGGGGATATTCATCTATTCTTTCATTGGCATCCGGTATACCAACTGTTTCTAGAGCATCAATAGCTAGTTCGCGTGCCTCATGAACAGTGACATCTCGATGTAAGGCAATTACTTCGACCATTTGATCAGCAACAGTTAAAACAGGATTTAATGAAGTCATAGGGTCTTGAAAAATCATGGCGATTTCTTTTCCCCTAATTTTTCTCATATCTTGATCTGGTAATTTAATTAAATCTTCTCCCTTATACAAAATTTGTCCATTCATTATTTTCCCATTTTGTGCAAGTATGCGAAGAATGGAATATGCTGTTTGTGTTTTTCCACACCCTGATTCCCCAACAACACCTATTGATTCACTGGGATAAACGCTTAATTCAATTCCATCAAGAGCTTCAACTATACCTGATTCTGTAAAAAAATATGTTACTAAATCTTTTACTTCGAGTAATGGATCCATTTATTTCACCGATAAGATATTTTACGGAAAGAATACTTTATAGAAAAACATTCTTTCCTAAATAAATTAATTTTGTTAGTTCTTTTGAATAATACTTTTTATGTTTTTTCAGTATATTTTGCTTTTAAATATAATTCAATAGACTTGCAAAAAATCCGGATTATATTTCCTCTTTTTTAAATTCCGGATAATGGCATTTGACATAATGACCTGGTTCAACTTCTACGACTGGGGGATCTTCTTTAACACATTTATCACCATCAGACTTGTAACACCTTGGATGAAACCGGCAACCCGGTGGGACATCCATTGCTGATGGTGGTTCACCCGGTAAGACAATTCTCTTCATTTTTCGTCGGGGATCTGGTCTAGGAATTGCAGACATAAGTGATACGGTGTATGGATGAGAGGTATTATAAAAGACTTGACTGTTTTCCCCATATTCTACAATTGTACCTAAATACATAACAGCAACCCGGTCGCTAACATGCTTAATAACTGATAAGTCATGAGCAATGAAAATATATGTTAAATTGAATTCTTTTTGTAAATCTTGCATTAAATTCAAAATTTGTGCTTGAACAGATACATCTAGAGCAGATACTGGTTCATCAGCAACAATCAATTCCGGATTGATTGCTATTGCTCTTGCAATACCAATCCGTTGCCTTTGTCCACCACTGAATTCGTGTGGGTATCGCATTGCATGGTAGTCTTCTAATCCTACTTTATTAAGAAGGTCAAAAACAATTTGATCTCGGGTTTTTTTACCCATTTTTGGCTCATGGACATCTAATCCTTCTGCAATAATATCTAATACAAGCATCCTCGGATCTAAAGAACTATAAGGATCCTGAAAAATCATTTGAACATTTCTTTTGAAATGCATTTCATCTTGTTTAGAATGGAATCCATATACATCTTGGTTTTTGTAAAGGATTTGTCCGGTAGTAGGATTCTCTAATTTAACAATCAATTTTCCAGTTGTAGTTTTTCCACAACCACTTTCACCGACTAAGCCTAATGTTTCACCTTTATAAATAGTTAAATTAACACCGTCCACAGCTTTAACGTCAGCTACTTTTCTACTTCCAATAAAGCTTTGTTCTTTAACTGGAAACCATTTTCTTAAATCAATTAATTCTAATAATACTTGATCTTCAGATGATTCTGTTGCCATTGTCACTTTCACACTCAATGCTTACTTAATCGCTGAAATTATTCTATTTAATGCTATTCCTCTTTTTAAACTTATGAATATTTCCTTATATTTTTCTCTTAATGATTAAGTCTTTTTATTTTCAAATTTTATTATTGATTTTATTATTATTAAATTTTTT
>JAYEJY010000074.1:0-4775 GCA_034660795.1 Promethearchaeati archaeon
CTCCTATTCTTATACCTCAACAAGAACTTTCAGACTTGGTATTTTTAGCACCATATTATGGTGATATTCCAAAATTAACTTCACGTCCTCTTCTGCGTAAAATTACTCCTAAAGGATGTGAAATTAATGGCAAGATTGTTGGTGTAAAAGGTACTGTATTAGTTGTAAAGGAAGGGGAAACTTATTTTGCATGTAATTTGAAATCTCTTATTGGCACCTATATAATTATTGAGGAAGAACTTTCTGCTAAAAGGGGTCAAAGAAGTTTGTTTGAATTTGTTTAATTCGCATTATTTGTACTCTGTAAAGATTTTCTATTTTTACTTGTTAAATATCCAGCAACAACAACTGTTAAAATTAATAATAAAATAGAAACCCACAATGCATATCTCATTGGTAATAAAATTTTTCGAGAAAATTGTTCTGTCTCACCCGGATTAATCCAGACGGAAAAAGCAACATAACAACTGATCGTAATAAAATTTCCAATAAAATTTGGCCAAATCATATTATTAATTAATTTTTGTCTTATTATTTTTGGTTTAAAGAGTGGTACACTAAGTAAGTAAAGAGTCAAAAGAATAAGTAATATAAGGTTAATTAAAAATACCATAGTAATTGCAATTGGAAAATTAGAACTTGTACCTTTATCTAGAAAGTTACCATTTGTTATGTTATAAACACGGTAATTTCCTAACCAGAAGTAGTTAGTTTGGTTATTAGTAGTATAATCTGCAAATTGATAGATTGGAGAACCTAAAAATTGTATTAAAATCACAATGAAATTTATCAACATAAGAAATCCTAATATCGTTATTGGATCTAATAACCTTTCATGTATTGGAGCTTTAGCTTTTTTTTCACCATGCCATTCTTTTGATTTTTCAATTTTTTTTCCTTTTTTCTCAATATTACGTTTTTGGATTATTACTTCAAACTCTTTATGAATAAAAGATATAAAAGGTAAAATAGTGAGTATGACACAATAAACCAATAGACTTATAGCTACTCCTAAGGACTTTGGTGATAAGTCATTTGTAGCTATATGAGTTATTATTTCTACAACAGGAATAATACCAGTTATTAATGCCACTATTCCACTCCTGAGAAAATTGTTGGAAAGGATTGTTAAGAAAATGGTACCAATTGCGATAATAATTGATAGAATGCCAAAATAAAGAAAAAGATCGAAAAACGAGTAATTTTCACTAACAAATAATGCTACAATATTAATAATAATAAAAATTCCAAGTAAAAGTGATATGATTTTATTTTTTGCAGGTAAATAGTCCTTTAAAGTTAATTTTTCTTTGGCTCGTTTTTCTGATTTCTCTTCTCTTTTTGGCATTGTTTTCTCCTACTTTTTTTCTCCCGTGGAATTTAAAGGTTTGTGATGGATTAAGATAAACAAAGGATTCATATGCTACTGGTTTATCTAAGACTTCAAAAAGTTTTTTGCTAATTATATTGAGTAAATATATATTGATGTAAAAACCCTTTAAGAACACAAGTCCTACAAAAATATTGAGGATATTAAAACTAATGCCCACAAAATATATTTCACATAAATATATTAAACCCAAAACGGTAGAAGCTCGACTTTATCAAGAAAAAATCTTTGCTAAGAGTTTAACAGGAAATACTTTAGCTGTTTTACCAACAGGTTTAGGGAAAACTATTATTCTGGCTTTATTAGCTGCACGACGAATGGAACAACATCCTCGCAATTTTCTACTAATCATGGCTCCTACGAAACCTCTTGTTGAACAACATCTCCAAACTTTTCGAGATATTATGGATATTTTAGAATCGGAAATTGTTATGTTATCCGGGAATGTTTCACCTCAAAAACGTGAAGAAATTTGGAAACAAGCACAAATAATCATTTCAACACCACAAGTTGTTGAAAATGATCTTTTAAATAAACGTCTTAAATTAACTAATTGTTCACTATTAGGGGTGGATGAAGCTCATCGTGCAGTGGGTAATTATGCTTATACTTTTGTTGCTAAAGAGTATATGAAACAAGCCAAACATCCTTTAATTTTTGGCATAACCGCTTCTCCAGGTTCCGATCAAGAGAAAATCAAAGAGGTTTGTTCTAATCTCTCTATTCAAAATCTTGAGACAAGAACAGATTCTGATCGAGATGTTAAACCATATATCCATAAGCGAGAAACTGAGTGGCTTCATGTTGAATTACCCCCTAAATTCAAACGCATTAAAAAACTGCTTGAAAATTCATTATCGAGGAAATTAAAGGAATTAAAAAGATTAGGTTGGTTAGCTTCTGCTTCAATAAATATCAAAAGAAGAGATTTGTTAAAATTACCGCCACAAATTACCAAACAATTTGATAAAACAGATAATAATTCAGAATTGTATCTTGCTTTAGGTCTTGTTGGTTCTGCAATCCGTTTAACTCATGCTTTGGAATTATTAGAGACACAAGGTATAAGTTCCCTGTTAAAATATTTCAAAAAAATGCATAAAGAAGCTAAAAGTAAGAAAGCAAGTAAAAGTCTTATTCGTTTACTACAAGAAGATGCACTAATTGTTGCTCATGATATTGCTAAAAGCATTGCTGAAGAGGATTATGAGCATCCAAAAATACCTGAATTAATGAACATTGTTGAAGAAACTCTCGAACTTAGCCCAGACTCTAGAATATTGGTTTTTACACAATATCGTAGCTCCGCTAGATTAATCAGTAAAATTCTTAACGAACTGGATATTGTTTCTGCTTCACGTTTCGTTGGACAAGCATCGAAAGCAGGTGATAAAGGTTTTACACAAAAAGAACAATTAAAAATAATGGAACAATTCCGAGAAGGTTCCTATAACTGTCTTGTTGCGACAAGTGTTGGAGAGGAAGGATTAGATGTATCCGAATGTGATTTAGTTGTCTTTTATGATTGTGTTCCTTCTGCTGTCCGGAATATACAAAGACGGGGACGGACAGGTCGGAAGAGAGAAGGGAGAGTTGTGGTATTAATTGCCAAAAATACTCGAGATGAAGGTTATTTCTGGGCATCAAAATATAAAGAACGAAAAATGAAAAAAAATCTGCGTGAATTAGAAAAATATGGAAAGCATGAATTAGATAGTAAACAAAAAACGATGGAAGATTTCTTTTCTGCTGAATCCCCGACATCATCTCAAAGAACAACTGAACAGCAGTTTTCAGATAAAGCACTTGCAGAAATAGAAGAGGAAGTCTTGAAACAAGAGATGGCTATTCCTAAACCTTCCTCTGATGAACAAAAATCAATTGATTCTTTTCCAGAGTCTGCTGAAGAAAAAAAAGATTCTAAAATACAAGTTATTATAGATTCTCGAGAATCTCAATCTGGCATTGCAAAAATTTTGCATGAATTAGACGCAGAAATACAGATAAAACAATTAGCTATTTCGGATTATATTGTAAGTTCACAAGTAGGTATTGAACGTAAAGATGCTGAAGATTTTAGTCAAAGTATTATTGATGGTCGACTTTTTCCACAAATAATCGCATTAAAAAATAATTATCTCACTCCGCTACTCTTACTTGAGGGGGAAACACTTTATGGGCATAAGGCATTGAATCCTGATGCCGTTAGAGGGGCCATTTCTTCAATTATTCTTGATTATAATGTTGCTGTTATTTGGAGTCGTTCAACTCGAGATAGTGCACGTTTTATTTATTCCTTGGCTAAAAGAGAACAGACATCTTCTGCTGCTAAACCTATGATAAGAACAGAAAAAGCCCCTGTTTCTACTAATGAGAAATTAGAATATATCATTGCTGGATTTCCTAATATTAATACAAAACTAGCTAAAAGAATCCTCAAACATTTTGGTAGTTTATACAATTTCTTCCAAGCAAAAAAAGAAGAATTAATGCAAATTAAAGGAATTGGCGAAAAAATCGCTGATGAAATTTTGTCCCTTATAAAAGAAGAATATACATAAAAAATTTTAGCCATTTTTAAGTTCAATCTTCTCTAATGATTCAACTAATCGATCAATTGCATTTGAAAGCTTTATAATTTCATCAGGGTCATCGGTTTGTTCTAAGGTTTCTCGTAATTTTTCAATTTTATTTTCTATAGTTTTTGTTACTTTATCATGTTTTTTTTGTTTCTGAGGTTTTTTTTCCTTAATAAGAGAATCTCTCAAATTAGGGGGTAATTCCTCTTCATTTTTGTAAATTATGACTTCTCGTTGACAAGTTTTACAAAAGATTTTATCGTCAATTTTTATCAGAGGAGTATTGCAGACTGGACAAGCTTGATTTAGAAGTGTTCCACCAGTTTTTAATGCTTCTGCAAGAGCTTTTATACCCTCATTTGATGGTTTTTTTCTTTGTGGCATTTTTTTTCGACCGTTTAAAATGATATTTGTTTTTCAATGGACTTCTTACCAAAAATTTTTTCGGTTGCTTTTTTAACTATTTCACGATGTTCTTTAAAGGTGTAAACTCGAAATATATAAAGCATACCAATGAGTGCTTCAAAAATTCTTGAAACTTCTTGAAGTTTCACTTTTCTTTTTTCTTGCTTTTTACCAACCCTTTGAAACATAGGGATTTGATACGCAGGCAAATCAATTGAATGAGAATAGGGGACGCTTGGAAGAGTAGGAATGTCGATGTAAATATTCTCTTGATTAATATTTGCTGCTTCTGCAATTTCTATTTTTAATCTCTCAAGATAATTTGGTTGACTTAACGTTGATTCTAGAAATTCATCTCTAGTCATAAATTCTCTTTCAAAAGCGACTTTCAGCAATTTTCT
>JAYEJY010000075.1:0-4739 GCA_034660795.1 Promethearchaeati archaeon
AAAATTAGAAAATGCATTATACCAGCATTTTTCTTATAAAATGTTAAGCTTATCATTCTTTAATAAGGATAGTTTTTTGATAAAAATGCAAGTAAAAAATTTGGTCGGATTAAGACGTGACTATTCCCTTTGAATTGCAAATGATTCACCGTGAATCTGGAGTACAAATCTTTTCTTATAGATTCAGAGAAGATATTAAGTTAGAACCAACCCTTATTTCCGGTTTCATTTCAGCTGTCATTACCTTTGCGGAGGAATTAAAACCGTCAAAAGGTAAACAAATAGTTAAATTCATTGATCGGGGAGATTTTGTTTTACAAGTTGAGCCAGGGGAACTTGTTATAGGTTTACTAATTTTAAGTCGAAAGGATTATTCTTACAGAGACAAACTTCGTATTCTTGTTCGCGAGTTTGAAGAGCGTTATTATGAAGAAATTAAGGAGTGGTCTGGTGTCTCCTCTGTTTTCAATAATTTTGAGGAGGAGGTTATGCAACTTATATCGAGAAAGCAAATTAGCCCTTATCATGTCCCTACGTTAATTAATTCTGACCGAGCTCCTAAAAATCTTGATGATATTAAATGGGCAATTATCACCAAGATTAATGGTGAAAATGACATTTGTACAATTAGTGATGAGTTAGATCTTTCCACTGATGTTGTTCAAAGTATTATTTCCTATCTAGAAGATACTGGATTAGTAAATACTGACTTTAAATTAACCGAAGATTGTATTCTTGAAATTACGAAGAAGGGGTTAAAGGCACTTAAACAAGATTCTGACTATCAACAAGAATTACTAAGTATTATCGATCCTAGAGGCTTGCAAATTCTACAACTGGTTGGCACTGAGCGAAGTGTGCAAGAAATATTGCATGAAATTGATTATTCATATGAAGAGTTTGAAAAAATTGTCGAGAGCCTTGTTTCTGAACGATACTTAGAAATGCTCCCAGAATGGAAGATACTTTTAGATAAAAAAAGTCTCTATGCAAGTAGAATTGCTGATTATATTGATGATTTGTTCCAATTGCTTTTAGATGAAACAGATAATTGGATTAGTTTTCGTGACTTAAATGAAGTCAAAAATAGCACTTATGCCTTAACCTTAGTAAAAAATGACAAATTAACCAAGATTCTTTCCGAACAATCTGAAAATCTTATTGATCTTCCTTCTTTAAGGAAAATTCTTACATATGAGAAAAATCGCCGAGATATAATAAAAGATATTGAGCCTATTTTTAGAATTTTGCAATCGAATATTGAACGAGAAATTGGCTCTAATCTCATGAAGGATATTTTAAATAAAATCCATTGTCGATTGTCTGAGGATTATCAGGAACTTATCAATAAACAAAAAGACGCGAAAATTATTCTCAATTGGCTCAAATAATTTTTCTAGGATATTTTCTTTTATTTTTCTTGTGGAATTACTTCTTAGAAAAAATAAAAAAAAGCAATTTAGAGTGAATTCATAAATTGCTCTAAACGATTCATTGCATCCTCAATAATCTCTTCTTGTGGTAAGAAAACTAGCCGGAAGTGGTTTTTTCCATACACTTCATCAAAGCCACTACCATATACGCCGACAACACCTGTTTTCCGTAATAATGCAAGAATGAACTCTCTATCATTTTTATATTGTCCAAGGTTTTCAATTTTGGGGAAGATATAGAAGGCAGCTTCTGGTTTTTCAGAGGAGATGCCATCAATTTCGTTAAGCCGTTTATAGATCAGGTCTCGTCTGGTTCGTAATTTCTTAAGTGTCTCTTTAATATGATCTTGGGGACCTGTCAGTGCTTCTGTACATCCATATTGTGCAGGTGTATTAACACATAACCGTAATCGTCCTAACTTTATGACGCCTTGGTAGACATTTTGAAGCTTATTATCAGGGTCTTGAAGATAACAATATCCTACACGCCAACCCGGCATTAAGTACACTTTAGAGAAACCATTTAACATGAATAATGGAACATCTTTTGTAATGGATGGTAAACCCACAAATTCTTGATCAAACGTCATTCGGTCATAGATTTCATCACCAATAATGGGAAGATCATGTTCTCCTGCTATCGCTATTACTTTTTTCAAGGCTTTTTCTCGATAAACCGAGCCTGTTGGATTATTAGGATTAATTACAAGGATAGCTTTTGTTTTATCGGTTATCTTTCCCCGGATATCTTCCACATCTGGTTGCCACTTATCATCACTTATCGTTCTATAGGAAACTGCTTTTGCACCATAGTATTTAGGATAAGCTATATATGATGGATAAGTAGGCCCCGGAACAAGTATTTCTTCACCTTTTTCTAATAAAGAACCGAATAGGAACATTATCCCTTCCGATATACCAGCGGTTACATGAACATCATCTATTGTTAAATCTCTTGCACCATTAAAGGTGGTTTCTTTTTCTACAATCGCTTCACGTAAGGGCACAATTCCCTGGGATTCGGAATAAAAACTCTTGTTATTCTTGGCAGCTTTAATGAATGCCTCAACAATATTTTTTGGGGTTTCAAAATCAAATTTATTAGGATCACCAATATTTAACCAGAGGAGATCTTTTCCTTTTTTCGCTAATTTTCGTGCTTCTGCACTAATTTCTCGAATAGCATATTCTAATTTTTTAACTCGTGCTGTCATGGGGAGTTTATTTGTTTGGGAGTTCATAACTTATCTACCTAAAACCACTCTTTACCTTTGGTTGGTCTATGTTAAAACAAATAAGAACAAAAGTTTTTCCTCATTAAAATTTTTGTGGAAATTATTGAAAAGGTACAAAAACGAAAAAAACTTAAAAAGAAGAAGATTTTTGGAATTGGAGTGAAAATATTTTTATGCGAACATTGTCTTGGTCAATTATATTCTTAATAGGTAGGGTCTTCCCATGGCTGATGAAGAGAAACGTATAGAAAACTTGTGTACTGAAATAATAACCCAAGCTGAACAGGAAGCAAATGAAATTATAAGAGAAGCTGAAAAGCAAAAAGCCGAGATATTAGCAAAAGCTCAAAAAGAGGCTGTACAAGAAAAAGAGGAATATCTTGAAGATAAGGAAAAAGCTGTTCGTGAAAGAAAAGAGCAAAAACTTGCCTCTATTAATCTAGAAGCGCGAAGGAAAATTCTCAATAAAAAAGAAGCATTAATACAACAAATCTTTGAACAAGCACGAGAAGAACTTGCGAAACTCTCCAAAAAAGCAGGTTACAAAAAAATTCTCAATCAATTGATAATTGAAGCAGGGGTAGGTATTGGTGGAGGAGACTTAGTTATAACTGCTCGTAAAAAAGACCATACAAAAATTGATGACCTCAAATCTTTAGCAAAGAAAATTGCTTCTAAATGCGGTAATAAATGCAATTTAACACTTTCAAAAAAGGATTTACAAAGTATTGGTGGCGTTGTTGTTGGAACAAAAGATGGCAGTATAACGATTACAAATACTTTCGAAGACCGATTAAATGATAATTTTGATGCTATCAGGTCAAATATAGCTGAGATATTGTTTCCAAAATAACCGAGATTCCAATATGAAAAAAAATTTTATTAAACACAAAACTACCGATAACTATCATAATTAATAGATAATAAAAAAAAATCTTACTACTATTTACTCGAGTTGAAAACAATGAACCGAAAAATGCTTAAAAGTATCCTCATAATGACTTGTATTCTCACCGTTTTAACGGTTGTTCAACCAAAACAAGCCAGAGATTCTTATGCTGTTACTAAATTAATGACGTATGATGCTATTTGTCCTGAAGGGGACATTTATCGTGGTGACAAGGTTTTCTTTGGTGGCACAATTTATAATAATCATACTGAAGACCAAGAATTACTCTCATTAGTTACTCGAGTCTATGGAGAAGAGAATCGATCATTACTTGTTACTGACTATGAATATCAATTAGGTACTGAGGAATATCCTATTATATTAGAAATAAATGAAGCGAAAACAGTTACATTTTCAGTTACTATAGGTGATGAACTCGAAGGTGCGGATAATTATACTTTTATGATGTTTTTTGTTCATCAAGATGTTGATACTACAACAGAAGTTCCTGATGAAACACAAATTGGCAATAATTTTACCGTTAATATTCTGCTCCATCCGCCTGAAGCACCACTTTATATTTGGGCTGTTCTCGCGGTATTACTGGGGGCCATTATTGCCCTTATTGTTGTTGCAATTGTTAGTCGTGTTAGAGAAAAACGTGCTGGATGATTTCTCTTCTAGAGAAATCATTATTCTACTTACTCTTATTGAACAAGAATATCTTTTGAGGGTACTATTTTTTGATATTGTTGTCTATCAAAAGATTGGTATGTTATTGTAGTTGCTGGGAATTGAATTTTCCCTTTTTTTAACGGTTCAACCTTAAAGGTTTCAATAATCGTTGATTGATATGTTAATTGATCAATAATCCGATGAGAGTACATTGAATGTAATTTTATTGAAGAATTGGGTATGAAACGGCATTCAACATTAAAAGCTATACCTTCACCAATATTGGAAATTCGTAATTGTATAAATGTAGGTTTTTTATGGATAAAGCTATAAGGTAATTGATAGGTTCCTTCTAATTCTGGTATTGCTTGTCTTTCTGTAATTAAAAAGGCATCAATATCAGGTCTAATAGGCTGAGGTGGGCTGATACCTTCTAAAGCATAGAGCGCTGATAAATCCTTGTGAGCGATTACCTCTGCGTACGACTTTTCAATGCCTTTCTCAGCC
>JAYEJY010000076.1:0-4735 GCA_034660795.1 Promethearchaeati archaeon
TTACGAGACGAAGACATAATATTTTTTTTGCGAAGAAAATTTGATAACTATCAAGAGAGGGGAAATCTAAGTAAAGCTATTTTTCCACCAAATTTAGCTAATTGTTTACCTGCTTCATGATTTTCACTGAGAATTTCGATTTTCCCACCAGTATTTTCCACTTTTTTTAGAAACTTATCTAATGCTTTTCTTTTACTTTCATCCCGGAGTCTTAATTCTCTATCTAAAATTAGAAGCCTTTCAATTGCTCCATACTCTATTGCTTGTTTAATCTTTTCGTCTCCGTATGCAACTGTCCCCAAATTCTTACCGATTCTTGTTAGTACTTCCTCCATATATTGAGCTTCTGTACTAGCTTGTTCCTCTTCAATTAATCGACTAAGGATATCTTTACTAATTATTTCACCTATAGCACTTGGTCCTCCACAACTGGCTGACTCTATAATAATCTGATTTAATTCTTGTATTTCTTTACTTCTAGCTTCCTTCAAACGTTTCAGAAAATTGTCTTTAGTAAAACCAGGTCCAGCTATAACTAAAGCAGTGACATTTTTTACAGTGGTTTTAATAGCTTCTTCAATAGCAAAAATAATCTTTGAGAAAAATTGTTCAATCTGTTTTTCTCTGTGCTTCTGATTTCCCGAACTTTTACGGGGAATTCTTTCGGAAAAATGGGCTATAGTTTTGCTAGAGAAAGGTCCTATTGCTGCAATTGTTGCTTCACTATCGTCTATAGCTAAAACTAATATTTTTGCATCACTAGTACGTTTCACTGCCTCTTCAAGACGGTTTTTATTTACTTTAGACCATTCTTCTTTAATTATCGTCAAAAGAGAACCAGTTTCAATATTAAAAGTGTGATAACTTCCATATGAAATCAGATCTTCAGGTCCTTGAATAATTGTCCCTTTAATTCGTAAACGATTAGCAAATTCATGGAACGTAACCTCTTCAACACTAAGTGTTAAAATCATTGATTTTCGTTCACCTTTATCTGCACGGACACTGTCATTATCTTGCCGGATTCTACGATATGTTCTACTTTTTACTTGGTCAGTTGGTAAAATAATATTATATAGAACATATAAATCATCAATTGTTTCTGGGACAAGTGTTACATATCCATCCGAGTACCGGCGTGATTTAATATTCAATTACAAAACGACCTATTTCATTTTATATTAAATTGACCAGTACCTTTAATCTTATTAATTATTTGTAAAATTAATTAAACTTACTAGAAACTTTCTAATATATCCTTAACTCTATCAGCGAAATCCTTCATTAATCGATAACGTAAAGTTGAACGATTTGTTTCTTCTCGAATAAGTATTACTATTGAGTTATTACTTTTTGTTTTAAATACTAGAAAGAAGCCTTCTTTTCCTTCTAACATAACCCCTATAGGATCGCCTATTGTATAATGTTGGGTTGTCATTTTAATTAGAGATAAGAACTCTTTAACATAAGAACTCGTGAATTCAGTATCAACTTCTTCTGAAGACCATTTTAAAGCCAGTAAGCCAGATGGTTCAATGACAATTACTGATTCTACACCAGGATTCAAAGCATGTAAGACATTGCATTCTTTTTCAAAACGTACATCAATTGATTCAGACATAAGAAAGCCTCAAAGTTCTTTAATCTTGCATTAATACTGTATCTTTATGAAAAGTTTATGCTTATTACTTTTATTATATCGCTATTAATCAATTACTTTTTTATAGAGAAAATGTAGATAAAATAAGACTTTTTGAACAAAAAGAGAGAAATTAATTATCCACAACCAGGACAATTACTGCAACCACTTCCGCACATAGACATAGCCTTCAAATAGTCTTCATAACATGCGCGATGTACAGTTACTTGTTCTTCATCGGTTGTAAATACTTCCATCTTTTCCTCGGAATCGTTTATACTTTTGTTACATAAAATACAATCCATTTTTAATCACAAACTATAATATATGTTTAATCATAAATATTGATTCTTCTTTAGATTATTAGTTTTTAGGTTTTTAAAACAATATAAAATTATTCATATAATGAAAAATTAGTCTACCTGACTGATGAAACAAAATCGAATCATCAGTCAGGGAGTCCCCGTAACTTTAACTGACCTTTCCCCAGTGGGATACGACAGGTTAGTTGAGAAGCGTAATATAAGTAATTATTTCGTAATAAATAACACAAATAGTATTCTTTTATCAAATAAAATAATTATCCAACAAATTATATTTGAAAAGGAAGCCGTCTCTTTACCGCTTTGCTTATTAGCGGATTGGAGAACGCTTCTTTTTTTTTGAATAAAACGTGAAAATGCTATAGCATAACATTTTTTAATCTTTATACCATTTTTATTTCAAAATCGTTATTCCATTTTTTCGCGGAAAAATTAATTGGTTTAAAAAATGATATCAAATATTCCAAAACCTAAAACTCAATTAGAAAGAGATCTCTATTCACAAGTACAAAATGTCATTTCAGATCATGATTTTATGCCTTATTATTATCCCCAAAGAGTTGAACCTTTATCCAGATCCTCTTTAAACGACTATCAAAATTGGAGCAAATTTGCTGGTAAAACACTTTTCATAAATGAGGAATTATTAGATATTAAATACATCAGGAAACCCCTAATGTTACGTGAAACATTTCTTTTATATATAAAATTAAACAAAAGAAATTGTTGGTGGGTTCAAGCATTAGCCAATACTTTTCCATTGGTTTTCAGTATCCAACAAAAAGCTCAAGAAAAATGGGAATTACTAAGACAAGAAGTTGAAAAACATTCAACAGAATTACTTGATTCATTAGAATTAATTGCATCCACCTGTGGTCAAGAAGGAATTTTTGAAGTTTTAAAAACAGCTTCATATACAACACTAAGAAAAAAAGAACAATATAATCGAAAAACTAAGACTAAAGTAACAAGAAAATTATCATTAAAAGAATTTTATGCGATATTACATAAAATCCGTTCAGATTATCTAAGATTAAATGATTTATCTATTGATATTCTAAAGATTGCGCTTATACGACAAACAACTAAGCTTAAAGAACTTGCACAATTTATTTCAAAACACAAAAGTACTATCTCAAAAAATATTAATAATCTTTTAAATCAAAAAATTTTATATGAAAGATTTGCATTAAATAAGGAAAAATTCGGTCTAGTTTCTTATACTACATTCGCCTCAATTAAACCAAAATATATTAGCTTTTTTACTTCTCATTTTCCTTCTAATCCATTTTTATATTCTCAAAAAATTTACCGATTTTACCAACCATTTTTTACTCAACATTATGTAGCACCTAACTCCAATGAATTTAGGCAACTTCTGCATGATTCCTATTCAAAATTGAATAATGAAGAAAAAATTAGTAACTATCATATTTTTCAAATAAAAAATCCGCACAGAATATATAATCTCTCACTTTATGATCAAAAAAAGAATCAAACGAAGATTCAACTCTTTGATCATTCGATAAAAACAGATTTATTCAAAATAAATCTCGCAGAAAAAGATTATCTTGATAAGACCTCCGAAATTATTGATCTCCCTCTTCCAGCCTTTAAAAAAACAATCTTAAAACTATCAGAGCTTGATTTTGGAATAATTAACCAATTTCTACGAGGTCAAACGAAACGGAGAAAGATTCAACAAAACCTGCAAAAAGATATGAATAGTATTATTGAACGAATTCATCTTCTACGAGAAAATAATATTCTTTATCGACAAGTAAATGCAATATTACCTGATTGCCTTAATCATTTAGCTTTTTTTATCGAATTAAATGCTGAATCTAAACTACAGAATAAGAATAATTCAATTCTAAAACAACGATTGCATAATTTATGTTATTGTTTACCACATGCTTATTTTGCCTCTATTGAGGGATCATTCACAGGCTTGACTATTCAAACATATTTGCCTAAAAGTGGCGTTATTGAATTTTTAGATTTTCTTAATTGGTTTTTACCCGAAAGTAACCGTCGTATTAGTATCTTAGGAAATGCAATATCCACTTATTTCCCTAGAAAAATTTTATATAAGCGCTGGCTTGGAAAGGGTCAATGGATAACAAATCCTAATGATTTTGAGTATAAGAAAAAAGATTAATCCATTTTCCCTTTTGGTAAATATTCAATAGTTTTCCCCGTCATTGTAGTCCCTTCTTCCATTTCAACCTTCACTGGATTTCCACAAGGTTCTGGACATCCTCGTTCACATCGGGGTGTCCACCAACCAAATAATGCTGGAGCAGCATCTTTTACTAAAAAGAACATCATTTTTGCTAAACGACGAATTTCCCATTGAGCTCTTGTACAAATCCGAAAGTCAAAAAAATTCCAAAGAGATCTTGTGTTCATTGTCATAACAATTGACGTTTTACAAGCATTAGGAAGGAAATATCGGGAATCTTCTAAATCAATGTTTAATCTATCCATTTCTTCTCGTATTTTTTTTGTATAAGCTAGAAAACCTTCTGCCAATATTTTTGCTCTAGGATTTTCTAGTATGCTATCAGGTATAACAGCCCAATCGTAATCTTTACATATTAAAGGATCAGAATAACGTTGACTTTCTTGAGAAAAGGATGCAATCCGATGTCTTACCAATTGATGACTAGTGACTCTACTAATTCCCTAAATTCGAAAAGTAAAAGCGACATGTTCTGCTACACTTTCGTGCCCCGAATCAATTACTCTTTTTATTAGGTCTTCATTTACT
>JAYEJY010000077.1:0-4717 GCA_034660795.1 Promethearchaeati archaeon
GATACCAACGATCAATTCGAAATTCTCGGAATTTAATCATCATTGTTTCAAGGAAATTATTGTATTTCTTTTTTAGATTAACAGCATTTAGTAATTTTTTAAACCATATTCGTAGTGCTGCTGAAGGAAGAGTGTTTTGATTTTCATTTTCATTTGTTAACACATACGGATTGAGAGTAAAAAAGGGAGCATGTATTGCTCTAAGAAAATCTTTATTCGTTCTTTTTCTTAAGTCATATTGTGTAAATTTTTTAGGTAATAATGTAAATAGGATTTCAGAACCATAAATTAAATCCAAAATGTAATCAAGGTTATTTCTACAATATCTGCGAGTACCAGTTGATAACTCAATGGATTGAAATTGTGTAATACCAGTTTTATGAAAAGCTATTTGATCTTTTTTTTCTTCATTAAAGTGGTAACTTATTGAAGACGTTTTTTTATTTGGACTTAGAATATCTTTGGTAAAAATTTGAAAATCTTTTACTGAATAATCAGGACCAATTATAGAAGCTCTAACTTTATGGCCATTGAGTTGTAATTGAATATCATTTATAGCTTCTTGTTTAAACAAGGAATGAATAATTAGGACTTTCAAATATTGACTAAAAGCATTAATAGACAATTTCTTTTTTCCATAAGTCCAATTTTTCTCAATATTAGTTAGTATTTTGCTATTAATGATTTCATCAAAAGTAAAAAATAGAGCAATTGACCCGAAACCAACGGGGTAAAGTTTTAATTGTGCTCGAAGTGTGCGAATTCTTAAATCTTCATTGGTAAGGATATTGGATGTAGAAGAAGAGTTAATTTGAAAGGATATTTTCTTTTGCCTAGTAGTCGCATAATAAAGAGGTGGAAAATCAATATCATAAACTATTCTTATACGACGATCTTTAATTAATAAAGGATAACCAAATCTATTACCAAATCCAATAGATTCAAAATGTTTTATTTCAGATGAAAAATTATCGAATTCACTAATTCTAGTTGTGCCCGGTTTAATAAGCCACTGATGTTCTTGTTTTACTAAATTTTTATTTAATAATAACTCAGTTAAAGGAAAATACCAACTTAACCGTAATTGAGAGTGGTAACTCAATAATAATACCTCTACAGAATTATAGAAATATTCCAAATTTTTAGGAGAGAAGCAGCAAGTGCTTCTCCCAGACGGACTACCATTACCTCTCCGTCTTGTCATGTAATGTATGAATTGGATATAATTAAAAAGTTTCGATAAAGTGTTAAAAGACTTAAAATATCAAAAAAAATTTTCTCCGTTCTTCTTAGCGCCTAAAAAGCAATTTCCTTTAATCTAATTAGCAGAAAGATTTTCTAATAAGTTTAATTTCTGTCGTGATTTGCCTAAATATTTGGTTTACCATTGTAGTCATGGAGATGACTACATGATAATAGATAAACAAATTGTACAAAGCCGTGCACTTTTTCAAGAGAAAGAGGAGAGTCTATCAGTTGTACCCCATTTAATCAGGCGGTATTTCTGGCGATTTAGGGGAGATATCGTTGAACCTTATCTGCTCGTTGATTCACATGAAGGTACCAGTTACACAATTAAATTAACTGGAAAAATCTTTCTAACTCTTGGAGGAAAATATTGCACTAATTGTGGAGAGAAACTACCACAAAATAGTTATGAAAATGTCTGTGGAAAATGTCAAGAACAATTATTCTATAAATACCTGCGATGTATTTTTGATGGACCGGGGACACCATTCAATAAAGAATGCACGAGAGAATCACCTGCATGTGGTTCGCCGAGATTCGCTTCAAAATGCTGGAGTAAACACTATTTGTATATTGGTATTTTCGGGTCCATACGAAAAGTAGGTACTAGCAGTCTTTCAAGGAAAGAAGGGAAATATTACCGGTTAATTGAACAAGGATTAGATGATGCTGTCGTAGTGCAACCCTTTCCATCGCTTAAAGCAGTATTAGCAGCTGAAGATCATGTTAGTGAAGAACTTAGTATAGCAACAAAAATAACAACGATAGAAAAACTCAATCAAATTACTGAATACACCGAAGATGAAGAGGTTCTTAATTGGCATGCTTATGCTTATAAGCTCCGGAAAATTTATCCGGAAAAACAGATTTCCTTGATTGATATCGATGATATTTGGTCCTATAGTTTTGAGCCACATCAGATTTCGTATGAGCCTTATCCAGACAAATTAGAGGGAGAAATTGTCTATATGAAAGGGAATTTGATGGTTATTAATCCATTTGATCGGGCTACTTTTCAGGGTATAAATTTGAATCGACTACGAGGGAGAGCAATATATTGGGATGATGAAAGTGTTGGAGGTAAAAATGGAAAAGTATAGGTGAAGTCCAAGTGATAATTGTAGTAAGTGATCATGGCGCCAGGATAGGTAAAGAGGGTGAGAGGCTATATGTGTCCTATCCCTCGCGGGAAAAAAGCAGAAGCTACGTCTCTGCGCTTCGCCTAGAACAAGTAATTGTGGAAGCCAAAGCCACACTTACGTCTGGCGCGATTGATCTACTAACTTCATATGGAATCCCCGCGCTTTTTCTTCGAGGAGGTAAACCTGTGGGCATCCTTCATTCGTATGTTGGTCATGGAACAGTGAAGGTCAGAAGAGCGCAGATATTGGCATACGAGTCGCCAACAGGTTCATTATTCATTAAAGAAGTTTTACTGGGAGCTATAGAGAATAAACGAAATCTTCTGAGAAGATTGATAAAAAATCGCCAATTAAAAGACAAAATTGAGCGAAAATTACAACGAAAAGTAGACATTTTAGAAAGTATTGCTAATAAGAAAATTCCTGATGTGGGGAAAAGACCGATAACATTTCTCCGGAATGAATTATTTGCTCTGGAGGGCTCTGCTGCGGAAACCTATTTTTCAGCACTGCAAACAATTATTGATCCGCACTTCGGCTTTACAAATAGAAATCGACGACCTCCTAGAGACCCTATTAATAGCCTTTTAAGCTATGGTTATGCAATACTAACAATGAAGGTATTAAATGGAGTGTTGGTAGCTGGATTAGAACCCTATGCAGGATTTTTACATACCGACAGGAGTGGTAAGCCATCATTTGTCTTAGATCTCGTAGAGGAATTTCGACAACCAATCGTTGACCGGTTAATCCTTCGTTTAGAGGGAAAAGGAGTATTCTCAAACGAGGATTTTGAAAAAGAAGGAGCAATGTGTAAAATAAAAGAAGGCTTGAAAAAACATTACCTGACAGAACTGTTTGAAGTGTTTACAGAGAAAATGGAGAATCATTCAACAGGAAAAACAATGACCTTTGAACAACACATTATCCATCAAGCACGACAAGCAGGGAAATACTTCAAAGGAGACATAATACAATACAAACCATTCATAATGAAAAGGTGAGAAAAAGAGAGGGAACAAAATGCGCTATTTAGTAAGTTATGACATCTCAAAAGATTCTATACGAACGAAAATTGCTAAGCTCTGCCAAAAATATGGCTTGGCTCGGATGCAATTTTCAGTGTTCACCGGAAAAACAACCAGAAATATGATCGAAACATTTGCAATAGAAGCAAAAGATACTATTGGGAAAAAACGGGGCGAAAAAGTGATTGTGATACCTATTTGTGAACGATGTCAAGAGAAAGTTATCAGTATAAGTGGGGGGCAATCAATACAGATAGGAAAAGAAGTAGCTGTGTTATCCAAAGAAAAAGTGGTGATTGTTTAATGACAAGAGGAGTTATGTTTTCAGCAGAGGATTTCAGACAATATTACTATTGTCCAAGGATTATCTATTTTAGATATGTCTCACGTATCCAACCACGACAAACATACAAAATGAAAAAAGGGCAAGAATATCATCAGCGAAAAGTGAGACGAAAAACTCAAAGTCAAAAAGGAAATCTGACAATAAACTATAATGTTTTCTTAGAAGATACTGACTTGGGAATATGTGCATTATTTGATGCTATAGCTTTCAAAGGAGAAAAGGAATGTTATCCTATAGAATATAAAACCGGAAAAATACATGATACGATTCCAAAACATCACCAAATACAACTGCTTGCTCAAGCAATTATTTTAGAAAATACCTTTAATAGAGAAGTTAAACAAGTGGAAATAAGGTATAAGGGAGAGAAACGTTTTGTCCAACCCATATCTTATCAAGAGATGGAAAAAGTATTGCAGTTACATCATGAGATGCTTTTGCTTGTTCAGGATGAAGTCTTACCAAAACCTACTACTATCCCTCAAAAATGTGTTGATTGTGAATTCTGGTTGCATTGTCGACGATGTTAATCCCCAAAAGAATAGTAAAATACCAAAGTAAGTTATTTTTTAATATAAAAACTACCAATAACTTGTCGGGTCGTGGTACGTTATATATAAGTCTTCGCTAGTGATGACGACCCGACAACTAAGGGAGTAAAAGCGCCCTTCTCCTGTCCGCTTTGGACGATTTTTTGGTTAAAATCTGTCGGGTCTTTATATATTGTCGTACAAACTCGACACCCGACAAATTCGAATGATCATTTTACGTTTTTTAGCCCTAAAACCAAAAATTTTTAAGGTTTAATGTCTTAAAATTACGCGGTTACAAAAGTAAAACCTCATTCAAGAGGATTGAAATTGGTTTTGGTACTCCTAGAATAGGTGTACCAAGCCATAAAATGTTACAAAAGTAAAACCTCATTCAAGAGGATTGAAATTGTTTATGTCACT
>JAYEJY010000078.1:0-4693 GCA_034660795.1 Promethearchaeati archaeon
TCCATGCTAAGCCACAACGGCTTTTTTTTGACTGTCGATAAAAGGTTGCTAAATAATTAATATTTTTTATGATTATGTTTCGAATTTCGTTTAAGTATAGTTGCTGTTTTTGCATTATTTTTTATTTTTTGCCATCCCCAAAGGTTTTATTTATTTGATTCACCCAAAGAAAGAATACTTAACAAAGTATCTTTTGCTTTACTCAAAAAATAAAGGTGTATAATGAAGCTATGAATCTCATTTCAGTTAAAATTCCGGAGAATTTTCTTGAAGGATTAGATGATTTAGTACGTTTAGGGGTATATCCAAGCAGGTCAGAAGCAATACGTGTCGCAATAAGAGATTTATTACGAGAAGAATTATGGGATTAATGTAAAGTTACTCTATAAGGGTGGTGGATCTGGATGGTTGTGTATTCAACAGAATTCGAACTTGACACAGAAGAAGAGAACCAAATTATTGATATTAGTTTACAAGTTCGGAATGCCGTAAAAGCTTCAAAAATCAAAAATGGACTTGTAAATGTATTTGTTTCAGGAGCAACAGGTGCCATTATTACAATGGAGTATGAACCTAGGCTTATTGAAGATACTTGTGAATTGCTGGAAAAATTAATCCCAAAAGGGATTGGGTATAAACATGATTCCTATGATGATAATGCCCATAGCCATTTACGTGCTTCTTTATTAAGCCCTGAATTAACTGTTCCTGTTAAAAATGGAAAGCCCTCCTTAGGAACATGGCAACAAATCGTGTTTTTGGAATTAGATACACGTGGACGACACAGAAATATTCAGGTCACAGTAACAAGTGAATAAGAAATCGGTCTGATCAAGGTATACACCTTTCGTTCTCTTTTTTTTATAAAATCTACACTTGAAAGTGATATATGATGAGCACATTAAAACCTTTTGTTGTTATTCGTTGTCCTCGATGTGGTAAATGGACCTATGCGAAAACGAGGCAAAAAACCAGACTGTGTAGTAGATGTGAAAAACGGTTCAAAATAGATCCTTTAAAAGTAATTTATGTGGAATCACATCAAAAAGCTCAAGTATTAGTGAAATTGAAAAATGAACAAGAAATGTCTGAATAAATCTTTCTCTTAGTACCTAACTTATACCAAAACATGAGGAAAATATTTTAAAGACATTTTTTTCTAACAATGATTAGTCCCGAGTCGCACACTCTAAGACTACAGTGGTGTAATAACTTTGAAACCAAAATCATGGATGCTCTTGATTATTTCTATTGGAATAATTTCCTTAGCGATTGGTATAATCTTGGGAAATTATGAAATAATTGAGGAGTTTTTTAATATCCCTTCAACAAATATCGACCTTTTAGAAGAATTTCTAGAACAATATGTCGCTGGGATACCTATACCACCACCAATTTAGGATCCAAGTTGATCGAAGGAGACAACCATAATGGGAACACAAACATCAGAGGATTCAAAATTAAAGACATTTGGTTTACGAGTACTAGAAGCTATGAACGCAAGAAAAGTTCGTCTTTTGCGTTGGTTAGTACAAATCTTTTCCTTTATTCTAATTAATGGAGGACTCATTGGTTTAGGCTGGACACTAATTCCTTTACCAATAAACCAACCAAGTGCAGCTCCATTTACAACTGTTCTAGGCGCTTTTGATGTTTTCCAAGAATTATTAACAAGCGGTATTTTCCCTTTTCTCGTGTTTGGTATTAGCCTGTTAATTGGAGGCATTTTCGGACGAATGCTTTGTGGATGGGTGTGTCCTTTTGGCTTCTTTCAAGATTTACTAAAACTTGTACCAGTTAAAAAATGGAAGATTTCTAAACCACTCAATAAAGGTTTGCGGGATATACGTGCCGTTGTTTTTTGGGCGGTTATAGTAATCGCGAGTTTTCTTGGCTATAGGGAAATACTCGATGAAAGTGTAGCAAGTGGTTTTGGGGTATTTCAAAATCAACCATGGACACCTTTGAATCCTGCAGCCACCTTATTTGTAATGTTTTTCTACATGGTCTTCTGGAAACAATATCCCGGTGGGGCTGAAGATTTCTCAATGGGCGATTGGAAATTCATGTTTTATTTCCGCATTGTGATTCTAATAGGAGTTGTTGTTCTTAGCGTCTTTATTCCACGATTTTATTGTCGATATGTTTGTCCAATAGGTTATGCAATGGGCTATACTGCAAAATTTAGTTTAATAGGTATTGCCCGAAATCCAGCGCGTTGCACAAGATGTGGAGAATGCGAAGAAATGTGTGAAAAAGTTGCTATGCAAGTACCTATTCTCGATTACTCATATGAACGTGTACGAGATGCCAATTGTACTAATTGTGGTGCTTGTCTTGACGCTTGTCCTCACGGTGCAATATATTTCAAGTTTAAAGGATAAAAAGAAGCATCCTTTTTCCTTTTCTTCTTTTGAAACCTTTTTTCTTACTAATCATCTTTTTTAAGAGTTTTTTTGATTTTTTACCGTTTTATTAATAAACAATAACTATTAGTATCATAATATTTACATGTAAGAATAATTCAACCCTAGCTTGTAGATCGGAGATAATAAAAAAATGAAAATCTATTTAGCGTTATCCCCCATTGGGACTTTTGCTCTTAATAAAGACGCTGCAATTATTGATGCCAGGTATTTTCCGAAGGAATCCCAAAAAGTAGCAAAAGCATTTGTTGCTGTAGATAATGAAGAGTTGCCTTCAATAGTAAAAGAAATGTTACAGGAACATAAGAAAGACGAGATTGTTGTTCAAAACGCTACTATTGCTAACATATTAGCTGAACAAGGTTTTACTGTAAATCATATATATGATAACGCGATATTAGATTCCTTTTATTCTAAGGCTTCTGATATTGCTGTTCAACAAGGAATATTCCCTTCAAAAGAAGAATACCGGCAATTTATTCGTAACACCGCAATTTTGTTAACTCGAGAAAGGGTTCGTTCTGCAGCTGAACGTAGAGATAGGTTAGTAGTCCATGCAATAGAAACAATAGACGACCTTGATAAAACACTTAATTTGTTCTCCGGTCGTTTACGAGAGTTCTATGGTATGCATTTTCCTGAATTAGGTGATATGGTCGAGAATCATCAAACCTATGCTAAAATTGTAGGTGAAACAGGGGATAAAAATAACCTTTCTAAAGAGTTTCTTGTAAATGAAATTCATTTCCCTGATGAAAAGGCTGAGAAATTACTTACAATGCGGGAAAAATCGATGGGTTCTCCGTTAAAACAATCTGATTTAATTTTAATTAAAAATCAAGCCAAGGTTATTGTTGATCTATATAAGCAAAGAGAAGATTTCGAAAAGTGGATGGAACAAACAATGCAAGATATAGCCCCCAATCTCTGTGGTGTTGTTAGTCCCCTATTAGGTGCACGATTAATCTCTTTAGCCGGAAGTCTGCGCGAATTAGCTGTTTCTCCTTCAAGTAAGATACAAGTATTAGGGGCAGAAAAAGCATTATATCGAACCATAAAAACAGGGGCTCCACCACCAAAACACGGGATTATCTTTCAAGATCCCCGTTTGAATCAATCAAAATGGTGGTTACGGGGAAAAATTGCAAGAATATTAGCGGGACGATTAGCAATAGCTGCAAGAATGGATTTCTTTAATGCGGAAGATAAATCAGAGAAATTAAGTCAAGAAGTGAATGAAATGATTGAGGAGGTAGAGGAAAAATATCCAAACCCACCACCTCAAAAAAAGCGATCTAAACGATCACATTCAAGGCGAAGAAGATAAGAAAGGAGTTGGAAAAAATGAAAGTGAGAAAATTCAAATCATTTAAGGAAATCTATAATCTATATTATCCAGATGGTAATAAACGAATTGCAACCAAAAATCTTACACCAGGAAATGCCGTTTATGGAGAAGATTTAGAAGAAATAAAAGGCACAGAATACCGTTTATGGGATCCAACTCGATCAAAACTAGCCGCAGCAATTATTAAAGGGCTTAAATCTGTCCCGATAAAACCTAAAACAACTGTTCTTTATTTAGGAGCTGCTTCGGGTACTACCCCTAGTCATATTTCTGACATCATTGGTCCAGAAGGGTTTGTTTATTGTGTTGAATTCTCTCCACGATCTATTCGTGACTTGGTTTTTGTTTGTGAACGTCGAAAAAACATGCTTCCTCTATTAGATGATGCCCGAAATCCTCGGTCGTATCATGCATTTCTTCAACCAGTAGATGTTGTTTATTGTGATATTGCACAACCAGATCAAGCAGAGATTATTGTAGAAAATGCTAAAATCTATTTAAAACCCGGCGATCATCTCATGTTAGCAATAAAAGCTCGTAGTATCAATCCTACGAAAAATCCCTCAATTATTTACAAACAACAAATGAATATTTTAGAACAGCATGACTATGAAATTCTTGAAGCAATTGATTTACATCCACTTGAAAAAGATCATGCAATGATTCTTGCAAAGTATTAATTTTTGGACCATTGACATAACAAAAGCACTAATATATCTTAAATATGAATTATGTGTATAATTAATTGCTGTAGTAAAGATATTGTATCGGGTGTAAATAGATGAAGTTATTGAAATTTCCCCTTCTTCAAAAACTGCGGAAAGATAAAAGAGCTATTTCTCAAACACTTGCTGCTTTGTTAATGATTTTTTTACTGCTTGGTGGTATCGCTGTAGTTTGGGGATGGATATTACCATCT
>JAYEJY010000079.1:0-4673 GCA_034660795.1 Promethearchaeati archaeon
GATTGCTCTAATTCATCATTAGTCATTTTATTAATTATTGAACCTGATATTGGTTCAGAATGTAATCCTAAGTTAATTTCTTGTCCTATCGCTTTTGCTGTTGTCATATGATCGCCAGTAATCATTATTACTCTCATTCCAGCATTAAATGCTTCTCGAATAGCCTTTTTACTTTCAGCTCGTGGAGGGTCTCTCATACCAATAAATCCTACAAAAGTCAGTTTCTTCTCAGCTAATTCATAATTTTCAGATAGAATCACTTTTTCTGCATTTTCTGCTGATATATCTCGATAGGCCATTCCTAAAATTCGAAAAGCATAATTTGCTGAATAATTATTGCTTGTGTTTAAAATTCTTTTTTTATCATCATCGGTTAGCGTCGCAATTTGATTAGTAGTTTTCAGATTCTCACATAAATTTAATAAAATATCAAGGGCCCCTTTAATCACTATTCGATATTCATTTGTTTGTTTGTTTTTTATTATGGCACTCATTCGTTTTCTATCACTATCAAAGGGAAAGATATATTCGATAGACCATTGTTCCTTAATTTTATCCAGTGATTGTCCTTTTTCCGCTAAAATTAGCAAAGCAACTTCTGTTGGGTCACCAAAAATTTTGTACGGTTCCCCTTCTTCTTGATGTTCAATAGATGCTTCATTCGCTAAAGCAGCGATTTCAATTGTTAAAGCTAAATTTTGATCCAAAATTTTAGGACTCTTACGTTCTGCTGTTCCTTTTTCAACAATTGAACCGGATTTAAAATAGCCGTTTCCAGTTACATTGTATTTTTTATCTACTGTCCAGACTAATCTTACTGTCTGTTCATTACGAGTCAAAGTACCTGTTTTATCTGTACAGATAACGGTTGTTGAACCTAAAACTTCGACAGCTGGTAATTTTCTTATCAAAGCATTCTTCTTAGCCATTCTTGTTATCCCAATAGCCATTGTGAGAGTTAAAACTGTTGGCAATCCCTCCGGTACAGCTGCAACTGCGAGTCCAATTGCGAAAATAAGTAAGAAACTCCATCCTTGAATGCCAAAAGAAATTATGCCTAAAACAAAGATTATAACTGAGAGAGCTAGAATTACAATTGTAAGTTGTTTTGCAAGCTTATCTAATTTTCTCTGAATAGGTGTTGCTTCTTTTTCTATTGATACTAATGAACTAGCTATTTTACCTAATTCTGTAGTTGAACCAGTATCTATTATAATTCCTAATCCAGAACCGTTTACAATTGTAGTTCCTTTATATAACATGTTATTTCGGTCAGCTAAAGGCGTATTTTCGGGTAAGATTGTTGCTTTTTTTCTAACAGTAACAGATTCTCCGGTAAGTATACTTTCATTTACTCGAATCTCATATCCTTGAATTAATCGGATATCAGCAACAACAGTATTACCAGCTTCAAGTTGTATGATATCACCTGGTACAACATATTCAGATTCTATTTTTTGTTTATGTTTGTTTCTTACAATTATAACCTCATTTTGTGATAATGATTGTAACGCTTTAATTGCTTTTTCAGCAGAGTACTCTTGATAAAAACCCAAAAAAGCATTTAATAAAACGACAAAAGTAATGGCTAACACATCAATAATTGATTCCATATTCATTTCAACTAAACCTATGATAGCATTAACAAGACCAGCAACAAGTAGAATAATCACTAACAAATCCTTAAATTGACTAAAAAAAAGCTGAAGTGGTTTGATTTTTTCTTCAGTTTCAATAGTATTTAATCCATACTTTTCTAAGCGTTTTTCTGCTTGCTCTTGTGATAAACCTTCAAATTGGGAATCAAGTTCAGAGTAAATCTCCTCTATAGAATTATCATAACCATCAATCATAGTTATAGTATAAAAAACAAAAATATATTTGTTATTTATTCTTTAACTGTTAATGTCTTATGAAGCATATTTTTTAGAAAATAATATAAGCAAATCTGCTTTTTATAGCAAATAATTAATCCGTTTTTGTGAAATTTAGTAGATACACTAAGAATGTGCCAAATTCATCTATAAGCTTTAAACTTGCTAATTTAGCCCATTCTTTCTCTTTGCGACGAAGTGGATAATCAGGGTTACCATATAATTCTGAAAGAGATATTATTCCATTAGGTTTCAAAACACGTTTCCACTCAGTTAATGCTTTAATTTTATCGGGTATTTCAGGTAAACAAGTTATTGATATAATTCTATCAATACTATTATCAATAAATGGTAATTCTTGAGCATCTTGGATAATAGTAACAATATTGTCTTAACTTTTCTTCTTAAGCCGTTTATCTAATCGTTTAATAACTGATTCAGAAATATCTACTGCATAAGTTTTACCATAATAAGCTTGTCTAGCCAGCTCGAAAGTATAGGAATCTTTCCCTGGACCAATATCCAAACAAACCATACCCGGTTTAACTTTAACTCTATTAATTGTTTTTTTAGGCGGCTGAAGAAAAAAAAGTCTAAAAAAATTATCAATATATTCAGTTTGATACTGAGGTATTTTTCCTGGTCGGAAAGGTTTCCATAAAAGACAAATAATTGTTATTTGTAGTATTAAAGCAATAAGTATAGATCCCAAGATTATTATTGCAATTAGCCAATTTTTCATAAATTCAATAAATTTAAAAAATCTTTAAAACTATTGATTATAATTTCTACAAAAAATAATTTTCATGTTTAATTAAAGTTGAGTAATAAATAATCGTTTTTTAAATTATATTAATATAATAAAATAACTAAAGTCTTTATATAAATAATAATAGGTGGGATAGATGTTCTCAAATAATGAATCAAGTTTGACATATGAACCAACAATGTGGGAAGAACAAAAACAATTCATGAAACAGAAAGTTATTCGATCGATAATTGGTGTATTAGGTTTTGCTATTAGCGCAGTTTTTACTCTATTAAGTTATTTTTATGAGTGGTATTCAATATCAACTTTTCTTACTGTCCTCACTTTTATTGGGCTTATTATTGTAATTTTCCTAATGTATAATGTAATCATTGCTATATTTGAAACACCATGGAACTACTTAAAATTCAAGAAAGTTAAAGATTATCTCGAAAAGAAAGAAGCTGAAAAATTGGCTAAGATAATAGAGGAAAATGGTCCTGGAGAGAATGTTGAAAAAAATTTCACGGATGTTTCTTCAATGAGAAAGATTCTCCGGGGAGGATTTATTCCTAGTGCCAACACCTATATGGAAGGTCCTCAACCACAACCTGGACAAACAGAGAGTAAAGATGATTTTGAATCAGAATTTAAGGATCCCCGTCAATATCTTCCTTTAAGGAATTTTTCTTATTGGTATTGTGCTCTCTGTGCTTTATCAGAATTAGTTACTGATAAAGCTCTTGCCTATGTTTATTTTTACACCACTATGAAGAATAATTTCGTTTTGAGTTTATATGCTAAGAGAGCAATTCGTAGACAAGCTAAAAAACTTGGTTATTCTAATGTCTACAAATTTATAGAAGAAAAGGAATTAGGAAGGAAGGTTCAAAAATATTTGCCTGTAGAAAAAATTGAATCTAATAACAATTCTACAAAAAATTAAAAATAGGAAAAGCAAGAAGTATCAATGATTATTATTCTAGCAAAAAAGCTTTTTCTAATCAATTATTAATATATTAATTGATAATTGCTAAAATTGTTTATGAGACATTAAAATATAATTCTATAAAAGAGGTAAAAAAATGAACAAAGAAAACAAACCTATAATTTTAAGTATTGTCGGTAGTCCAAGAAGAAATGGTAATACAGAAATTTTAGTTGATGAAGTGTTAAATGGTGCTAAAGAAGCTAATGCCAATATAAAGAAAATAATACTTAATGAATTAGATATTACCCCTTGTCAAGCTTGTAACCAATGTTCTGATACTAAAAAATGCATAATCGAAGATGACATGAAGCCTGTAGTAAAATTAATGAAAAAAAGTGATGTTTGGGTATTTGGAACACCAATATATTGGTGGGGGCCAACCGCTCAATTTAAAACTTTTATTGATAGATGGTATGGAATTTCTAAAGACATTTTTAGCGGTAAAAAAATAATTCTGGTTATTCCTTTAGGAGCTGGAAGTGCTCATTATGCTCGTCATACCGTGGGAATGTTTGAAGATATAATACCTTATAGAAATGCCATCTTGTTTGAAACGATTTTAGCAACGGGAGTTAATAGTAAAGGCGCAGTTAAAAACAAATCAGAATATTTAACAAAAGCATTTAATGCTGGGAAAAGAGTCTTTGAAAATCTAATATAAGTGCTAAATTGAGTATTTTTTAAAGAAATAATTAACTAGTTTATTAAGGCATAGTTTAATTATAAACTCAATATAGATAAAATAAGGTCTTTTTAATGAATGATCAATCATCAATAAAACATAAATCCCAACTTGAAAAGAGAATGAATGAATTCAAATTTTATTTAGGTCTTTCTATTGTAAGTTTACTGGCTGCAATAGGTGCTTTAATATGGGGTATACTTCTAATTACAGATGAATTTTATACAGGTGCAATTATTATTTTTATTGCTTTTCTATTAACACCATTAGCTGTTCGAAATTTTATACGTTTTCTTCAAGGATCAAAAGCCTACAAAATAGTAAAAAAATTAAAAGAAAATAAGAAAACTTCTAGATTACTTGAATTAGCTAATCTAC
>JAYEJY010000080.1:0-4663 GCA_034660795.1 Promethearchaeati archaeon
AGAGTATAATCTGTAAGAGATAAACAGTACTCAATTTTATTCTCAAGATAATCAGTCCCCAGATATTTTAACAATAACCAAGATGCAATCACAGGTGCTCCCGGTCTTGTGCCCGTTATTGTTGCTTGTAAACAATTTTCATCAGCTAAATAGGTGATTGGTTTCTCTATCAAATGAAAAATCTCTCCATTACGAAAGAGAAGCGTACCACAAGGTATCAAAGAACTCAGAAGTTTGTGTTCATCAATGGTAATGCTTTGAACACCGGGTAATCGAAAATCAAAAACAGGTGAGGAACGGTTAAAACGTTCCAAAAAAGGATAGATAAAACCACCAAAAGCAGCATCAACATGTAAAAAGCAATTATAATCAATTGCCAAATCGTTCAACGCAGCAATATCATCACATGCACCAGCGCCGGTATTTCCTGCAATGCCAATTATGCCAACTGTTTGTGAAGAAATGTTTTCTTTAACAGTTTCAATATCAATTGTTTGGTCGTTGGTTACTGGTATCCATTTTGCTTTTAAAGAGAGAATATCTAAAGCTTTAATAAAAGAAACATGGGCTGAGCTAGGTAAAATAATTTCACCATGTGTAATTCCTTTTTTTGCTTTTCCCCATTTTCTTGCAGCCCAACAACCTAGGAGATTTGATTCACTTCCGCCAGAAGTTACTGTACCAGCCCAATGGGATGGAGCATGAAGCAACTGTGCAACATATTCCAATAACTCTTGTTCAATTTGTGCAGTTTTCGGAAAATTACCTGGATCACCAAGATTAATCTCAGCAAATTTACTAGCTATTTCCCGTGTGAAAGAAGGAGGGGGGGTACACATTGAATTCAATATTCGGTCATACGATTGTTCAGTTATAAGATAGTCATCAAGTATTTTTTCCACTTTTTTATAGCTCTCATTCTTCTTTGTTGACATTGAATTCACCATTTTTTTCCATTTCCGTACTCATGAATCAAGGTATTTTTGCTCAAGTGATAAAACTTTTTGATAAATTTCCTTATTTTTGGGTACAGAAATGCCTTCTTCATCTGCTAATTGAATGATTTTTCCATTTAAGAAGTCAATTTCTGTTTTTCTTTTACTTAAAACATCAAGTAACATAGAATTGCGATTATTGCCGGTTGCCTTGGAAACAGTTAGCATATATTTTATTGGATTTTTTACTGTTAAAGTAATATTTTTTGCTTTTGCAACAGCCCATGCTTCTCTCGCTATTTGTATTGCTTGTTTACGAATTTCTGATTGTTCAACAATAGCTGCATTTCGTACTCGATAAATAGCTGTTAAAGGATTTAACGAACAATTAACAATGACTTTAGAAAAAACAGCCCCCAAAATATTGGATTCTATCCTAACTGGGCATATTTTAGATGATAAAAGATTGACAAATTGTTTTGCCAATAATTGTTCTTTAGGAGAATTATATCCTACAAGAGTTTCTCCTCTACCTAAGAGTTTAACATAGCCATTTACTGTTTTTGAAACACCAATTGAAGTAATACCCCTTAAGACTACATTATTTGGAAAGATTTTACGAATAATTTTTTCTGTACCTAAACCATTTTGAATACTAATAAGCGTAGTTTCTGATGTTATAATTGAAGCTAGCTCTAAAGCTGCTTGTTTGGTATGATGAGCTTTTGTGGTTATTAGTGCGTAAGAAATTGGCTTATTTTTTATAAGAGATGCTTGTTGTGCTTCTAGTATTCCATCCGCACATGGAATATCCAATTTTTTTTCTAAATCTGCTGTTTGGTAAATCATCCCTCGTTCTTTTAGTGCGGTGATAAATTCACCCCGTCCAATAAGGTAAACTTCTTCCTTAGCCATATGTAACAAAGCACCAAGATAGCCACCAACAGCACCACTTCCCATTATAATAATCAATTTTCAATCCTCATAGGAATATTCTTTAGAGGGAAAAGAGCCGTCTTTGACCTCTTTTATATATTTTTCAATAGCTGATTTAATAGTCTCCTGTAAATGAGCATATTGTTTTACAAACTTAGGTTTGTGACCAGATAAATAACCTAACATATCATATGAGACTAATATTTGTCCATCACAAGCATTTCCCGCACCTATTCCTATTGTCGGGATATCAATTTTTTTGGTAATTTTTTTGGCAGTTTCTGCTTTCATAGCTTCTAAGATTATAGCAAAACAACCTGCTTTTTGTAAAGCTTCTGCCTCTTTTATTAATTCGGTTTCATCATAAAAAGAGGTTTCTTTACCTTGCACGCGATAACCACCAATTTTATGTAGAGATTGAGGTAATAAACCAATGTGACCTAAAACAGGTATACCAACATCAATTATAGCTTTAATTTCTGTTAATCGCTGCTTGCTTGCTCCTTCCAACTTCACAGCTTCAGCATGGCCGATTTTCATTAATTTAACTGCATTAGCCACTGTTTGATCTTTACTAATCCCAAAACTTCCAAAAGGCATATCGGCAATTACCATACTATAATTTTTAGCGCCAGTAGCAACTGCTTGGGTATGATGTATGACCATATCCATAGATACTTCTAAAGTAGTTTGTTTTCCATAGAAAACATTTCCCATGGAATCACCCACCAAGATAATATCAATTAATGCGTTATCTAGTATTTTAGCTAACCCATAATCATAAGCTGTAAGGGCAGTAATTTTTTTACCTTGTTTTTTTAATTGTTGAATATCAGATACTTTTCGTTTCTGCAATTGACTATCCTTCTTGTAATCGTTTTTTTCCGAGTGTTGCTAAGCGATTCGCCATATAAGTAACACTCTTTTGTAGCATAGCATTATTATCATAGCCTTTTATTATATTTTTTAGGGTTTTTTGGGATTCTTTCTTTAATTCCTGTGCTATACCAACCATTTCATTAACTGCTCTTCGAACATGATTTACAATAGTAACTGAACTCCAAACAGATGTTCTTGATAAAGGATTAAGATCCACAGTAACTACTTTTTTATCCATTTTTCTTAATGCCATGGTTCTATCACCATCTTCTAAAGGAACGAAAACAACATCGGCAATGTAAATACCCTCTGGATCAAGAATACGTCTTTGATGAGTTATTTCCTCTATTTCAATTGCTGATTCACCTAAGGATACCCCGAGAATTTCCTGAGCACCTGCATCAACTAGTAATTTTTTGATGTTTTCTTCTCTTTGCTGTGTTCGATAAAATAAATTGACCTCCAACTTAGCATCAATTGTTTTAGCGAACTTTACAATCGCTTTCGGACAAAGAATAGCGGTATTTCCATTGATTGACAAAACAGGATACTCAGCTAAGAGAAATAAAGCAACAGCAGCTCTTTCTTGAGCGAGGGCATACGCTGGAGTTTTTTCACCTAGAATATAATCAAACGCTTCGCCACGACCATGAGCAATTAAGCCGGCTTCAGCAACAATTTGTTGATGCATACCGTCAATTATTCGATGTCTCTCTTGTAAAGATTGATAACGAGGATGATTCTTTGGAATTTTTGCCAAAATTTACTCAACTCCATTCAATAATTGTAATGTAGTATTCTTTATTTTCGGACCCGATGTTGATAGATTATTCTTCCACATTTTAACATCAGGATATTTCTTAATAAGATAATTCTTACAAGAATCTAATTCACTTGAAGATCCGACAATAAAAATCGACCCTCCAAGCATAATCATACAAGCATTGTAATCTTCTTTTCGTAGTAGCTTTAATGGTTTTTTAATAGTGAGAGGTATAAGCTCACTCGTTTGACTGAAAAGATAACTTACTCTTAAAAATTCTGCCAGAGTTGGTTTAATTTGTAAATGCTGTAAAAGATTAATTGCTGTCTTGTTTATTCTTTCACGTGATTTTGAACTAGAAATTATACCTTTCGTAGCTAATTTTTGGAAAAAAACAGAAAGTATTTTCTGATCCTTTGGCCATTCAAAAGATTGAATTTCCCCTATGCCAGGAGCGCCCGGTTCTACACGTATTTCAGCCCCACCATATATTTGTGCTATTACATCACCTAAACCAGAACTACACTCAACTTCAGCAATATGAGCAATTTTCCCCAAACGTTCTAAAGATAAGTTAGTCTTACATAAATCGTTAAGACATAAAGCAGCTCCTAAAGCACCGGCACCACTTGTTCCAAATCCTGCCTCTAAAGGAAAGTTACTCTTATGAAAGATTTCAAGTGAATCATTTTTAAGATAATAATTAAAGCTACTTACTACCTTTTTTGTCACTTCCCCCCTTATTTGTTGCCCGTTATAAAAGACAGTTATCTTAGATTCATTTTTTAATGGTGTTAATCTAATCTGGGTATCAATTGTATTATCTATAGAGAATCCTGCCCCACGTGAGCCCATATAAAGGGGGACTTCATGAGGGCAAATTTGAAATATTCCAGTAATGTGGGCTGGAACCGCCCAAATAGGAGATAAGACGTTAGACATATTATTTTCAACACAAATGATTGAATTTAAAGTTAAAAATAACAAGCTAAAATAAAAATCTACTCTTAGAAAGATTTTTTTATTCTATTACGTAAGGCAGTTAATCATTATTAAATTGTATCTCTAATAAGCAGGAGAGTATATTCTATCTATGACAAATATTACAACCATAAGTACTAAAGAAGAGACTAGTTTCTGGAAGAAATTT
>JAYEJY010000081.1:0-4628 GCA_034660795.1 Promethearchaeati archaeon
AAAAAATTTAGATAAATTATTAGGTGGTGGGGTTCCAACAAGTGCAATTATAGAAATAAATGGCGAATACCGTTCAGGAAAAACACAGACATGTCTAACATGTGCTGTTACTGCTCAATTATCTGAAAAATTAGGCGGGTTAGATCGACCTGTCATATATATAGATACTGAAAATTCATTTCATGCTGAACATATTCAAACAATAGGTAAACGATTTAATTTAGATTCTAAGGAATTATTGGATAATTTGTTTGTCGTTCAAGCAGAGCAACTAAGATATCTTAACCAAGCGATAGATCGATTGCCTGGCTATGTTCAAGCATTAGACCCAGGTCTAATTATTATTGATTCATTAATGGCTCCCTTTAGAACTGAATTTCATGAATTAAACCTATTAGCTGTTCGCCAAAAAAAGATAGGGAAATTAATAGGATTATTAAAACGTATTGCAATTGCCTTTAATACTACCGTTATTTTTACTAATCAAGTTATGGCGAACATTGGCTTTGGTAGCCAGTATAAACCTGTAATCGCAACAGGTGGACATGTTGTTGCCCATGCTTCAGATATACGTATATTTATGAAAAAATTGAAAGGAAATCAACGTCGTGCACAAATTGATGATTGCGCATGGTTACCAAGTGCAAAAACAAAATTTTACATTACCAACTCGGGGATTGCTGATGCAGAAGAACCAGAAGATTTCCCCAATGATATATCGTCCAAGAAAACAGACGAGGGAAAAAAAGCTGCAAATAAAGAAAAAACAAGTGCAGTAAAAGAAGGTCTTAAGGAAGCAACAAAACACGCCAATAAAAAAACTGCATCTACAAAAGAAAAAAAAGAAGAAACAAAAAAAATGAAGAGCAAATCAACAAAAAAAGTCACTAAAAAAGAAGAGCCACAAGAAAAAAAATCCACTGCAACAGCATAAATGAAGGCTTAAAATCCATGGAAAATATTTCTAATCCAATGGAAAAATCGCTTCGTTCAGAAAAACTTCTTTCCCGTAATCGAATGATGATTATTCTTGGGGCCTTTTTATGGGCAATCTATTTCATAGTCCAAGGACAATTTTTACATGACTATTTAGCAAGCTTTACTTATTTTCAACCTATATATATCTCAGTATTGGTTATTGTAGTTTCAATAAGCGGTGCGATAGTAAGTATTCTAGCAGGAGCGATAAGTGATCATATTACTTTACCATTTGGGAAACGGAAACCATTTATTCTTGTTGGCGGTTTTGTTTCAGCAAGCTTATTATTTGCACTTCCTTTCTGTAAACATATTGCGAGTATTATCTTTCTCAATGTTATTATGAGTATATTTAATACTGCAGCCTTTGTCTGTAATAATTCTTTTATTCCTGATAGTTCTACTTATAAAAACTTAGGAAAACATACAAGTTTAGTTGCTATAGGATCAGCTTTTGGGACAATTGCTGGTTATGCGTTGATGATAATTCAATCATCTGTCCTAGTTTTCTTCATAGCGGGAGGTATATGTGTTCTTGGGTATCTTATTTTAGGCATTGTTATTCGAGAACCCTCCCCTCTAAAAACAAGAGGGAACTGGTTAGATGATTTAAAAGTGACTTTACAATTAAAAACTATACAAAGAGAACATAATTTTCTCTATTTTTTGATAAGTCATTTTTTCTTACATACGGGAATAAATATCTATTTGCCTTTTTTAGTTATATTTCTAACACAAGACAATCATTCGCATTCATCGGAATTAATTGGATTAGGTCTATCAATGAAGAATGGCGAGATTCTTATCGTTTTTATTATAATGACTATTTTATCGCTTGTTTTATCGCTACCTTTTGGTTATCTTTCTGATCAATTCAAAACAACTAAAATTATGGTCTTTATACGATTATCATTTGCTATAGGAACTGCATTAATTTGTTTAACGCCATTAATAGGGAAAAATAATCCATTAGTTATAGGTATTTTATTTATCATTCCATATTCCATTACTAATACTGGTGATACAATTTTTCGGGGTTCTTTAATGTATCAATTGATACCTTATGAAAAAAGAGCACAATTTTTAGGATGGGTTAATCTTGCCAAAATTTGTGCTCAGATACCCGGCGTTTTAATTGGTGGTTTATTAGCTCAATTTCTACAAAGAGGATATCAATATGGTTTTTTGACAGCTGGTTTTCTCTTATTTTCCTCACTTCCATTCTTGATTCTTATTCATTCCTCTTCATTAAAGAAAAATTCTTATCAAAAAAGTTCATCAGCAAACATTGGCTAAAAGCATCTCACTCTAAGGTTCTATAGAGAGTTTCAGCCAATAACATGTTAATCGTCTGTAATTTATTTTCAAGTTGAGTCAGTCCCAAATAGTTACTTAATGGTATTAATCCGGAAAGAAAATTTATCAAATGTCCTTCTATTCGTAATAAATCACCTTCATATAAATGGAATTTTTGCACCACTTCTTGAAAATCCTGTCCGCGTATCACATGTTCATAAATAGCATATTTGAGATTCGGATTGAGTTGACTTAGATATTCCTTATTATTTTGACATAATTTTTCTAAACATTTCCTCAGTAATTCTTTAATTGAAGGTTTACTGTAAAAGAGACTATAATTTAACCAATGTTGTAAATGGAGAAAATCATCACTGTTTAATCCCATTTCAACACAAATTTTACCTTTAAAAGATGGTGAAATCCTCCCGGAAGAATCTTCTCTAAGGAGACCATTTCGATAGAATTGGGAAAGATAGGAGAATGACCTATGAAGAATCTCTTCTTGTTTTCGCTTAGATAAGTGTTTTAAGAAAAAAAGTTTATGTTGACAAAGCCAAGAATTTGTCTTACAAGAGCATTTGAGAATTTTGTTGTTTAACAAACTTATCTCATAGAGTTTTGACTTGTCTTGAATTCGCATTACGATTGCAGAGGGGGTTTGGTAAAGATCAATAATTTCAAATTGTTTCGTAGAAATATTAGTAATGACTTCCCGATGTTTAAGAAAATCTTTTTCTAACACAACTGAATTATAAAAATTTTGCACTTTCTTCTTATCAGTAAACCATTGTTCTATGTTTTCTTCTCTATTTAATAAGAATTGAAAAAAGCTTTGATTGAGTAAAAGTAATAACTCTTTTCGAGTGGGTTGTCGTTCATAAATGAGAGTGAGAAGATATTTTTCAAAATTATTCTGTAAATTAATACTACTTTTTACTTTGTCATATTTAGGTTCTAAAAAAGTGTTTTTTACTATTCCCATACTATCGTTTTTTTTCCAATATCTTTCACGTATTTTACGTTCAATTCGTCTGTCTGGGGCAAAGATTAAGCATCTGCCATAATAATCGTAACCAGGTCTACCTGCTCGTCCAGCAATCTGATGAAATATGTTTCTTGAAAGCCAGTCATTATTCCATCTTTTACAATTTAAAATAATAACTTCTCGTGCAGGTAGATTAACACCCGCACCAAGAGTTTCAGTGCAAAAAAGAACTTTAATTTTTTTAGTTCGAAATAATGTTTCAATGGCTTGTTGGGTTACTCGGTCCAAACCAGCATGATGAAATGCTGTCCCTTTTTCTACTAATTGAAATATCAACTCATTACCAATTGATTCTTGAGGTAATGGAATACTCTCCAGAAATTCAATATTTTTATGTGGATCAAAACTCTTTTGTTGTTTACAGAAAAGAGAAATTTTTAGAGCGAATTTCTGAGCTAATAATTCAGCATATTGACGAGTACCACAAAAAACTAATACTTGTGCATTTTCAATTATATTTTTTTTAAATATCGTTTGGAGATGGAATTCTTGATTTAAGGTGGTAATAATTTCATATGTAAGGGGTATTTTTCGTTTTTTACTATGAATTAATCGACCCGAAATCCATTCTGCAATAATTTCTGGATTAGCTATTGTGGCTGATAATAAAATAACTCGGGCTGATTCCTTAAGAACAGTAAGAATGCTTTCAATTGTTTGTCCTCGGGATTTATCACTTATAAGATGAAATTCATCTATTATTAGCTGCTTTATTTGAGGGAATAATTCGGGCATTCGTCCAAGAATTATTTTGAAGCGTTCAAAAGTTGATATAAGGATATCACAAGACCGTATTTTTTGCTCATTAAAATCAATCTCAGACATTGACATATGAATATCAATATCGAATTCCTTATATGTATTAGAAAACTGCTTTGCTTTTTCTTCAGCAAGGGCTCGTAAAGGTTCAAGGATTACTGATTTAGGCATTATCTCTTTGTCTGTTGTGTTATAAATACCAGCAAAGAATTTTTTTGTTAAAAAATACCCCTTGTAATGCAATTAATTCAGCAATAAGGGTTTTTCCAGTTCCGCTAGGAGAAATTATCACAAGATTCTCCTCTTTGGAAATATATGGTAATGTTTTTTGTTGAATATCAGTTAAAATCTTTATTTGTTGTAAACCTAAAATATAGTTAAGTTTTTTTTCAAAGTTTAGATTTGTATCATAAGCTTCCACTTTTTTACCTCATTTCACTAATTATCTTTGCTGCCATGATTTTGTAATGCTTGTTTTCCGAGCAAAAGTTTTTGTTCCCAATTTTCATAGATATGTTCTTGTTGTAAGAAAGATAAACCTAAGTAT
>JAYEJY010000082.1:0-4599 GCA_034660795.1 Promethearchaeati archaeon
TGTTAAAGTAAAAGACAAAGTCGAGGATGTAGCTTTAGATTTTCCTTTGCCTTCAGAATACTTATTAGCAACTATTCATAGAGCAGAAAATACTGCTTCTAGTAATTTAAAAACAATTTTTGATTCTTTATGTAATATCGATCACAAAATAATTATCCCTTTACACCCCCGAACTAAAAAACGCCTAAAAGAAGAGAAGCTGTTTGATTTTGTTAATTCTCATTTAATCATAATAGATCCCTTAGGTTATCTTCATTTTACTAAATTATTACAAAATGCTAAAGCTGTTATTACTGATTCTGGTGGTGTTCAAAAAGAAGCTTATTGGAATCATGTTCCTTGTGTAACTGTTAGGGATAATACAGAATGGATAGAAACGGTTAATGCAAATGGAAACATTCTTTCTCAACCCTCCGAAATTGGAGAAAAACTCAATTATATGCTTTCCAGAAATATTTCTTTTAATGATAATTTATATGGTTTTGATGACACTTCTCGAAGGATTCTAACTATTCTTGAAAATTTTGAAGAATAATCACTTTTTTTTTAATTTGATCCGATTAATTTTTTTCTTGAAAACCTTACCATCTTACAAATATACTCTTTCACTTATTTTTCAGTTAAAAGTGTAGATTATTTAGTCATTTCTTAGGTAAATCCATTTTAATAAAATATTTTCAAAATTACTAATTATAAGATTCCTGCTTGGCGATATATTTCTGCGCTTCGCTTAAGAAATGTATTTTTTCGTTAGGTATTCTAGAATAACTGTTTATTCAACCCTTTTTTTCCTTTTCCGAAAAGCAAATAACCTTTAATATGTTTGTATTGTATTACTTACCCTACGTTAGAGAGGTTTATTCCTTGTCGAGTATTGAAGATTTAGGTTTAACAACTTACAAAATTTCCGTTGCGCATATTCCTGCTATTGTTTTAAAAATGCTTGGAGTTACGCCCCCTGCCTATCTCCCATCTATTTCTGAGATTTCTATACCGGACGTTATCATTGACCAAGTTATTATGGTTATTATCGATAATTTTAGCTTATATGAGGTCATTACCTATCAACCACCTTTTATTATTAAGAATCTTGAAAATGTCTTAATGATTGAGACTGACTCTAAGCAAAGTGCCCTTTCCAGTCCCATGTTACAAAACACCTTTTTTACTAAATCCAGTAAAACATTTGATTTAGTAAAACGTTTAACCGACGAAGGCTTAAGTGTTAAGGTTCTCGCTCGGTCAGATGATCTCCCGAAAATTACGAATGACTTGGAATCTTGCATTGCTGAGGAAACCGACATCAATATCTATGTTAAAGGGTTGAAAGCAATTAATCGTAATGATTTAGTGGTGATGCATTATGCTGATTTTGATGAGATGTATGAGCGTTATTCTATGAATCCTCCTGAAGAAATAGCCTCTAAGGTAATGCGTCGCACGGATAAATGGTTGAGTCTTTTCTGGCAACAATCAATAGAAGGCACTGCATTATTGGTTATTGGAAATGATGGGAAACGCCCTCTCGATCTTACCCTTGAGGGTCGTGCTGCTGAATGGAAACGAGCGAATGTACCTATTGGTATTGTCATATATCCTAAGGATTAACTGTAGCAATATTCCCCTTTCTTGTTTTTCTTTTAATTCTTCTTTTTTCAGGTTGTTGTTACTTTTAATATAACAAATAGTAACGTAATGATTAGTGCAAGACTTCCAAAGGCAATGCAGAACCACCCAAAATTGATTTTCCTTGCAAGTCGTAAAAATACATCAATAGTTAAGAATCCCACTACTGCTGATACTATCACTGCAAGGAGCATTGCATACCACGGTATCCCTGTAAAAGAGAATTCCCCTTGTATGAGGTCGATAATGATTATTAGCATATTTGCTCCGATGATTGCTGGGATACTTAATAAGAAACTTAATCGGAGAGCTTCTGTTTCTTCTACTCCTTCGACAAGTAATGCTCCTATTGTTGACCCGGAACGACTAACGCCCGGTATAATGGCTAATCCTTGGACCCCCCCGACAATTAACATTTCTTTATAATTCATTTGCATAAGGTCTTTCTTCGCTATTTTTCGCCTACTAAAGATGATAAAAATACCCGTTGCAATGAGAAATACTCCGATTACCATTGTGATTATATCGCCACTGGTTATTTTCCCATTTGCAAAAGTGATAGCTTCTCCTTCATCTAAGAGATATTCTAGGAGTAGATAAAGTGGAACCCCTAAGATAGCTGTGCCTATTGTTCCTATGAGTAAGAATTTCCATAGCTGTTTCTGGTGCTCTTTATTTACGTTTGTAGTTTCTTCTTCCTCCTTATTTGTCTCCTCATGATCCTCCTCTTGGTTTTCTTCTTGCGGGGCCTCTTTTTTACCAAAAAATTTGTTTGTTTGTATTTCTTGCCCGCTTAGTAACAACCAGAAATCTGGCCAAAACCGTACAATCACTGCAATCATAGTCCCAAGATGCATGAATAATGCTATTGCTAAGGCACTTTCACTTTCCCCTATCCATGTTAATATGAGGATGAGTTGCCCTTCACTCGAGACAGGTAACCATTCTAATACACCTTGAACAACTGCTAATAGTATAAAGATCCACAATGCAACCATTTTGTTATCTTCTCCGGTAATCCGTTTTCTTTGCTGTTTTTCTCAGCAAAAAAGTTTTGTATTAACAAAGATACATTATTTTCTATCCTATTAAAATGGGTCGTAAACATTTGTAGAGTTTTCGCTCTATTTGTTTCTACCTATTTTTTTCCCGTTGGTGACAATGATGCCTAAGTTTAAGCTTCTCTCTGACTCTTCTTTTGATTTACCCATGCCTATCAGTACTGATCACAATATTGGTATAATTTCTGCTAATATTGTCGGTGACGGTGAAACAATGTCTCGTTTCGACCTTTCTTTAGATGATTTTTACGCTCATCTTGGCACGGAGAACTCCTTAAAACCTCATGTTCCTTCTGCGGAAGTTTTCCGGGTGGCTTTTGACTTGGCTTTACGTGAAGCAGAGGATGTTATCGTTATTACTCAATTCGCTTCCTTTTCCCGGATGTTTTCTGTAGCACAGCAGGTTGCTATGAAGGAATTTCAAGATAATATCACTGTTATTGATTCCCAGAATCTTTCAATAGGTCACGCTGCTATTGTTTATGCCGCAGCAGAATTAATCACAAAACGGGGTATGAGTAAAGTAGAGCTTTTATCTCGGATTAAAAACGATCTTATCCCCCATACTCATTTTCTCGGTTCTCTTTATTCTCTTCCTTTTTTACGAGCGCATGACTACCTTAGTGGTTTCACCTTTTTCTTCTGGCGCCTTTTTAGGATCCGTCCCTTATTATATTTCCAGCAAGGAAAGCTTGTTATGCCTTCCCATTATCGAGGTAAGAATACAACATATGATATTCTTACGCATTTACCACCTTTTCTTACCGAATTCATGACTTCCAACAAAGTTTTTATTACTCATGTTCAGGCGAAACATCGTGCTCACCAACTTGCTGATTTATTTGAAGACTGTTCTCCTTCTCCAGCTAAGGTCTTAGTTGTTCCCTCAGGTCCCTTTCTAAGCTCACTTGTGGGTAAAGGGTTTGTTGGTTTTTCCTATATTGGGTCATTTGATTTTTCCATGATAAAAAAGGCAGAGGAGTTACTCAAAAAGGGGCAATCAAAACAAAAGGAGTAATTTCTGTAATTGAACTTTTTTTAACTCATTAATGGTTCAGCGGGAGTTTTTTGTTTTGCTTTTTGTGGCTTGTAAATAAATCCGAGTAATAACAAAGTCACGCCTATTCCTACCATAATGAATTCAATACCGTTCAAGTAAAACGCTTTTTCCCACGTATCGGCAAGAACATTGGAGAGAACATTTGGGATGAGGGAAGCTATGCATGTTCCGGAGCCAGCAAAGAAAAACCGAAGACTTCTTTTAACTTCTCTATCATCTGTTTTATAATATGCTCGTATAAAAAAGACACACATTATAATTATTACAATAACGGTTAGTGGATAGAAAATCGCTGAGAAAAAGAGCGACATTTGTGAATCTGCTCGTTCACCAGGCACAAATCGGACTGAATAATAAGGGCCAGAGGTATCAGTTAGTCCGAATAATAATCCCGCCACGATTCCTGCTGCAAGAATAGTTGGGCCTATTATATACACATTTCTTATAAAATGCGAGCTACGATTAAATGATATGGCACTTAACATGAGAAATTCCAATGAAAGAAAGAGTGACAGAGCATAACATTTTGTTAATAACACTAATGGTGTTGGGTTTGTTTCAAAATTGGTGAAACTTCCAAGCGGTAAAAACACATAAGCGATTGCAATGAAAAAAAAACTGGTACCAAATAACCAATTGATTACTTCTTTAGGATTGCGTGAGAGGATTATTATTGTTACAATACTCATTGCGACAAAATTGAATACCCCCACTACTATGCTTAAATAATTAACCCAGGTAAGTACCATATCTGCGACCTTTTTCCAATAATTTTTTCATATTATTTTTGTCGCTGGCGTTTTTAAATTATCCCCTTCCATCCAGTTATTTTTATCCGTTTGCCTTTTTTTC
>JAYEJY010000083.1:0-4585 GCA_034660795.1 Promethearchaeati archaeon
CACGAGGAAGCGGTAAAATATGTTTTAAAATTACCTCAAAGTACAGAGAAAATTAATGTTATTAAGTATGGTAATTGGCAAAAAGAACTGATTAATTTGGTTGGAGAAGTTAACGAAATTCAAAGACTTGTAAAGATAATTATTTCTTGGAGAAAAGATGACGAAGAATAATTTTTACTTTTTTCTTTTTCAATTTTTTTATTCAAGACTATCAAAAAAAAGATATTATCCTTTTTTTATATTAATAATTGTTTTACTACATGGAGGTAGTCTATATGCGTTTCTTTGGAAACGAGGAAGAAAACACCGATAATGAAGAACAACAAGAAAATCTTTTTATGGTTGACCGTGATGAGCTTATTATTCGAGATCATTTAGCTGCTGATCGAACAGCTTTAGCTAATGAACGAACATTTCTAGCGTATCTTCGAACTGCTATTGCTCTTGCAGGTGCCGGTTTTGGGCTTATCAAATTTGTAGATGAAACAGCTTATATTATTATCGGATGGATTCTTATCCCTATAGCGACAGTCATTTTAATTTATGGTATATTACATTATATTAGATTTAAAAGCTCTATTAGCTTTATGGGAGCAGAATATCATATAGAAAAAAAATCCTCTGATGAAAAATTTGAAGAATAAAAATAAAAAAGAAAAGAAGTGTTTTCTTTTTTAATAATCAAGTTTGTCAAATAAACGCATGGTATCTGCATCAATTTCAAGATTATCAAGGAAACGCATCGCAGCTCGATTAGGATCTTTTGATCGATAGATATATCTTCCAACAACAATAATATCTGCGCCAGCTTTTAATGCTTCTAATAATGGTTTTCCGGGTTTCATTCCTCCAGCAACAGCCACTAATCCACCCGTTATTTGTTTAATTTTCTTAATGTCTCCCCAAACCGATCGAGATGCTGATGTCCCTTCTTTTTTCTTTGAACCTTCTTTTTGAGCTACTTCTTGATCAATCCCTCGATGCAAAATAACTACTTTTGGTTTTTCTTTCAATTCTTGGAGCATTTCCATGAAATCACTTTGTTTAGTGTTGAGAGAATCAATCCATGCATGAATGCCTCTTTTATTACAAGCTCGTACAAATTCTTCAATTGTAGCATATGGCGCTATTCCAGATACAACTACTGCATTTGCAGTAGCATCAGCAGCAGCATTAACTTCTGCACGACCTACATCCAAGGTTTTCATATCAGCAATTATATAACCGCCAGGTGTAATTTCCCGCATTTTTTCTACTGTTTCTTTAACACCATATTTTTTAATATAAGGTGTTCCAATTTCAATGATAATCCGTTCTGAACGTGGCATAGCTTCAACAGTTTTTATTGCAGCTGATAATGAACCTACATCTAGGGCTACTTGTACATATGGTGGATTCCATAAGGTTTGCGGTCTAAATTTCATAACAGGATGTTTTGCCCGGTCTTTTTCAGCGTATAGTTTCTCCAATGGCGGATAATTTGCTAATGCTCGTTTTAGCGCTAATCTTGTGGCACCATAATTATAGTAATAAATTTTTGATTCATTTTCTGCTTTTGGATGGATATACACACTGACGACAACCATATAATCGAAAATTTTGTCTTTAGGTATATCTCCTTCTTCTGTCGCATCTGAAATTGCTTTAGCGACAGCCATTTGAGCTGGTCCAAATATTTTTTCAGCTTGTTTCAAGTTTCCAATTGTTACTTTTGGAACAATTAATGTCCGGGGATGGGGTAAGAGATTAGGTTTAACAACTGCGAGTAAAGGTGTGTGTCCTTCAGATAATTGGGTCATTCCTTGAGCAAATGCTTGCCCAACAGGTCCATCTTTATCACCAATCATAAGATCAACATGAGCAAGTTCATCACCTTTACCTTGTAATGCTTCTCCAATAAAAAAATCACTCATTTTTTGCCACCATTTTTTACGAATATTAGTTTCTGTGTAACTCTCCTTAAATATTCTTTATTAACTTATCTAAGGAGTCAAGTTTTTTAATAAAAAAAAGTAATTTTTCCGAAAAATTCATTATAGCTAAAAAAAGTAATATATGATATGTTTCGAGAAAGCGTAGTACCATATTTACGGGGTGAACAGCCTTTAGTTATGGCTCATAGAGGGGATAGTAAAGCTTTCCCAGAAAATAGCTTACCTAGTTTTGAAAATGCACTTAAGCTAGGCGCGGATGTTATTGAAACTGATTTACGTCTAACTAAAGATAACAGACTTGTATGTTTTCATGATAGGAGGGTAAATCGATTAACAAATGGTAAAGGACGAGTTAAAAATTATACTTTGTTGGATTTAAAAGAATTAGAATTAGGATATGATTTTTCTATAATAATAGATAACGAAGTTAATTATCCATGGAGAGGTAAAGGATTAGAAATACTGAGTCTTCAAGAAATTTTAACTATGTTTCCCAAAATAAGGTTTAATCTCGATATTAAGGATCGATTACCAGAAGCAATAATTCAACTAACAAAATTATTACATACATTAGATGCTGAAAATCGGGTCATGGTAAGCTCATTTCATCATAAACAACTTCAACGTTTTAGAGAGGTTTCAGGAGCACCAACAAGTGCCAGCCCATGGGAGATTTTTCTTTTTCGAGGAAAAATAATGAAATGGCTAAAACAATTTGAGGAAGAGGAAATCGATACAGAATTACAAAAAAATCCTACACAAGATGACGTTTTTGATGGACCTTTACCGTATTTTGCTGTACAAGTACCAAAAAAATTTCTCTTTTTTCAAGTCATTCCCTCCCCAAATTTCATTAGACTTGCACATAAAACAGAAATTGCAGTTCATGTTTGGACTGTAGATAGCCCTGAAAACATGATTAAATATTTAGATTGGGGAATAGATGGTATTTTCACGAATAAACCTAAATTGCTAATTGAAATTTTGGATAATCGCAAATAATCTACTATTTTTGTTATTAGTCACAAATTGTGACCTCAAATTGAGAGTACAAATTGTGAATTCCCTTTTAATAATAGTTAATACTTTTTGCTATATATAGAATAACTCATTAAAGATTACATTACCTTTAAGGTGAACTATTTTGACTCAAAGAAATCTAACTAAAATTGGAAAAAGAGAAAAAATTACATTAGCAAAAATATCTGGTCCTGTTAAAATTGCTAAAGGAGCAACGATTATTGCTGAACAAGATACGATTGTTATTGATGGAAAAATAAGAAATAAAGGTGGTTTTTCTTGCAAAGGGAATTTACAAGCAAGAAGCATTGAGGTTAAAAAAGGATCATTAAAAATTTCTGGTGATCTTACGGTAGATCAAGATATAGAGATTGATAGGAAATTAGAAATTCAAGGTTCTCTCCAAGCAGATGAAGTTTCCGCTGGAACAAAAGTGAAAATTCTTCAAGATGCAACTTGTGAAAAAATAAGTGCCGGTATGCGTGTAAGTATTTCTGGTAAAACAAAAGTTAATTCAATAAATGCAGGTGTAAAAATTATTTTAGATGGCACTTCAAATGTCGAAAAAATATCTGCCGGGACTAAATTTATTTCAAAAGCAAATTGCACAATCGATAATATTAGCGCAGGTACGAGAGTAAAAGTAACAACAGGGACATTTGGAAAAATAAACAGTGGGATGACTATAAAAGCTTCAGATTCTGTGAATATTGGTACAGCTAGCGCTGGAACTAGGATACTCCTCTTAAACGATGCCACCGTTGGAAAAGCAAATGCTGGAATGTTTATTAAAATTAAAGGAAAAGCCCAATTAGAATCAATAAGTACAGGTATGAGTATTAGATTTTTAAGTAAGGCAATAGGAACAACCATCAGTGCTGGCATGAGAATTTTGGGTAGAGATGATATAATTTTATCCGATTCATTATCTGCTGGATTAGCGTGTAAAACACGCGGTAAATTAGAAGCTGCCAAAATAAAGGCAGGAAAGAAAATTAAAGCAAAGAAAATACAAGCGAATGATGTTACAATTGGAAAAAATGGCAGAATAATTGGAGTTGTTATTGCTGATTCTGTTCTTCTTCAAGAACGAGCAAGAGCAAAAAATATTTATTGCAATATTCTAGAGATGTACGAAAGAAGTAAAGCAAAAAATGTGTATGCTGACACTATAATAATAGAAGATAAAGCAAAACTTAGAGGTAAAATTCAATATACTAAAGAGCTTAATGCAGAAGAAAAAGCTAAAATAAAAGGCGAACCAAAAAAAGTAAAAAATTTGCCAAAAATAAAGTGAATATAAGGTGATATAAATGAATGAAATTTTAATTAAATCAGGCGAAACAGTTCATTTAGACACGGTCAAAGGAAATTTAAAAATTAACCGTGGAGCAACAATAATTGCAAAAAATGATACTATTGTTGTTCAAGGAGCAGTTTTATGTAAAAGAAATGTTACTTGTGAAGGAAATTTGAAGGCTAGAAGTCTGAAAGCAAGAAGAGGAGATTTCGAAATTTATGGCAATTTAGAACTCACTCAAAATGCTCAAGTAGATAATAAACTTCTAGTAACTGGTGATTTAATAGCTAATTTGGTAACCGTTGGTGGAGCTCTAGAGATAGAAGGGAAT
>JAYEJY010000084.1:0-4580 GCA_034660795.1 Promethearchaeati archaeon
GTCTGTACTTTGTTTCAAAAAGAACTTAAAAAAAACGATTTTTATCCTCTTGAAGCTTCTACTATTCCCGCTTTGAAGGAAGCAAAAAATAATTGTTTAGTGATACAGAAAGAAGCGATAACAAATTCACAGAGAATAAATCAAAAAATCATTACTTGTGACATTCAAGAAAAATATTTCAAGTCTCAATTCATGCCATTATATACCCGAGCATTTTCATCCTTGCTTGAAATTTTGATTCATTCTACAAGAATAATAGCTTATTCTCATCAACCGTCTGAAAATCAAAAAAGAATAAATTATTTACTACATCAAATGAAATATCATACAACTATTATTCACAAAGTTACTAATAAAGTATCAAATTATCACAAATTATTACGAAAAATTGAAAACAAATTAAAAGAGGAAACCCAAAAGAGCTTTCTCTCCTAATTGTTCTCATATTCCCTAAGGGATCTACAATGGTTATACAAACCTCTCCTATTGAAGGATTTTTCCTAACTTCTGACGATAACCTCCTTTTTGATGTAAAAGGTCTCAGCCATCCGCAAAATCGAATAATATCATTTGTGCGATATGTGCCTCATAGATTTTTTCCAAATAAAAATATGTTAGTGAGAAAAAAGGGTTATATTAAGATCTATGATTTAGCTGCCCGATATGCCTTTTTAGAAAAATATTTTCCCCATTATCTCTTTAATGATCCACAAGGACGTGGAACACTTCAAGCAGTTCCAAATGAAAAGATTCAGCAAATCCATAATCCCCTTATGCGATTACAAGAAATTATACAACAAAAAGAAACCTCGTTAACTCCTATAGAATTAATAACAAAAACAATTTGGGAAGAAATCACAAAAAAAATTCCTGCTATTACTACTGCTATTGGTATTTCAGGTTCGGTATTAGTTAACCTTGAAACTAAGGATTCGGATATTGATCTGGTAGTATATGGACGAAAAGCTGGAAAACTGGTTTATGAAATCATGTCAGAGATTTTTGCAACAGAAAACAAAATTCGACGATACAAACAGTCTGAATTACGACAGTTATGGCATACAAGAGGCCAGACTACTCAAATAGGTTTTAGCAATTTCGTAAACCTTGAATCACATAAAAATCTTCAAGGGAAGATCCATGGCAGGGATTTCTATATTCGTTTAGTGTTATTACCTTCGGAGTTCCCAGAACCCTATACACAAACAACAATTCAAAATTTAGGTGAAATTGAATGTCACGCTGTTATTGCTGATGCTACGAAAAGTATTTTCACTCCTTGTATTTATGAGTTACAGTCAGCGAGATATTTAACAGACAATTTGGAAAATTATCCAGCACCTAAGCGATTGTTTTCTTTGCGAGGAAGATATTGTGAATTATTTACTAAAGGGGAGAAAATTCATGTTTCTGGGAAATTAGAAAAAGTTAGTATAAAAAAGCAAAAGCCCTTTTTACAAATTACTCTCGGAACATTACCTCATGAATTTATTAAAAAGATTTAAGAGTTCATAACAAAAATTTTGAACATGTATTTATAGGTAAATATCTCAAGAAGAATATAAGTTTATGATAAAATAATGGAGAAAAAAATAGATAATGACATATACTATTACAAGTGGTCCAGCAGAAAAAATGTTTCCCCAAGTATCAGCTATTGTTTTAGAGTGCTTTGAAGGTGTTTGGACAGCAGACGATTTACAACAACTAATAAATATTCCACATGATTCAAAGATTTTTTTTGTAGCGAAAGATGAATCAGATAATATCATCGCTTATATCTTTTTAGCAACAGATTATATTGAAGATATCAATGCGAAAATAACGACCGTCCAAGAATTAGGTGTTTTACCTGACTTTCGAACTGAAGAACTTCTAGAAGACTTAATTCAAAATAGTATCGATTATGCAACCCAACAAAAGGCAGTTTTAATCGAGCAATTTGTGTCAACAATTGACCATTGGCTCATACCTTATTTACTTCACTTTGGTTTTCAAGCGACAGAGATTAAAGCCGATAAAGAAATCATAGAGAAAAATGAAGCCAAAATAATGCTTCAAAAATTAGAACAAACCCCACAATTAGAAATTCTCATGAATCAATTATTTTTTGAAAAAGATGAAGAATTAGAAGCTATAATGATTGAAAGTGATGAAGATATTAATACTATAGATAAAAATCAACCGTTGGCTTTTGGATCAATAATAAATGTTAAGCATCCGGATGAATTAGAACAGACATTAAGAGAACTTACAAATTGTGGTATTGAATGGGATGAGATAAGTATAACCTTTAATTACCAGTTAAGGGGGGAATAATGTAACTTTTAGGGTTATTTGGTTTCTTTTTCTTCTTGTTCAATTGTGTCAATAGTTTTCCAGGTGGTTCGTACAATTTTCTCCGGCCAAGATTTATTCTTCCTATAATAGTTTCTAAGCCAACTAATCGTACGTTTATCACTTGTGCTACCGGACCCAATTTCGCCGTATTTTTTTTGTATTTTTGTTAATTCTTCAATAGCTGTTTTCCGTGCAAGAATTGATGCTGCACTTACAGCGACAAATTTCTCATCTGCTTTGGGGAGAACAATTAATTTCACATTTGTGGTTTTGGGATTTTTAGAAATTAATGATTTTAGGCTTTTTACTGCTTGAAAATTATCGACTTGGTAAAGATCGACTTTCTTTAGTTTTTTTGTGATATTTTCTAAAACTCGATAAAAACCATACGCTTCAGCTTCGTCTAATGACATTCCATTTTTTTTAAAATTAGTTAACACATCAGCTGAAATAATTTTTACTTTAGTTGCTAATGCTTTTTTTTCTATTATATCAGCGTGTTTCTTTAAAGAACTTAAAGAACGATAATCTTTACTATCTTTGATGCCAAGCTCTCGGAAAAATGAACCTATCTTCTCTGTGATAGCACAACCTGCAATAACCATTGGTCCAATGATTAATCCACGACTTGCTTCATCTGCGCCAACAATGATTTTCTGGGTCATGATTCAACAAATCAACTTATCACTCTAATTTATTATGTTTTCCGCTTTTATTTAATCAATTTTGCAATAAAAGCCCCATTAGTGGGGTGCTTATCGGGGTAAAATCTCTGCATTAAATCCGCATTATTATAGGAAGATATGCCGGATTCTCCAAGTTTTAACGATTGTTCTTGTAGTTGAAGATTATACTCTTCAGTGGCATATGTGATAATTTCTTCATTTTCAGCAGGATCAATACTCAAGGTATGGTAAAAAAGTATCCCTCCCGGCTTTAATAATCGAGCTGCTTGTTCTATCATTTGTTTTTGCTTGTTCGCAAATTTAAGAATTCGTTTTTCTGTGGTTGTATCATGTATTTTCGGTCGTACCCCTAATTCAGAACACGGAGCATTCAGAATAATTTTATCAAAAGTCTCATTTCTACTAAATTTTGTTTGAATCTGATCAATTTTCAAAAGATGTGTTTCAAAAGGAGCGTTATGCATTCGTAATCGCTTTATATTTTCTTGGGATGCCTGTAAATGTGATTTGAAACGGGCATTTGCTAGAATACGGCCCGAGAATTGATTTTTTGCATTTCGTTGCCAAATATGAGTTAATAGCTCACCTTCGCCCATTGTCATCTCCAATAATCTATCCTTTTTTTGAAGTTTAACTTGTACTCCAACAATCATACTCGTTAGAGATTGATGGATAAACTGTCCGCGAAGATACTCCTTTAAATGATGAAGATTTGGGATAAAATAGCGGCTTTTTGTTGTCTTTACTGCAATTCCCTTTTTCTTTTGCTTTATCTCTCGGGAGTTCATCATGGCAACACCATTAGCAACTATCGTTTCAAAACGATCCACAAGAGATACTTCTTCTCCAATGTTAATATCTTCATGCTCAAGGATACCGGGCACTCCTAAATTAGCCCCGCACATAACATCTCTAGCTGCTTTCTCGTTAATGGTTATTGTTTTTTCATTCTCAGTTAAGGTAAAAGGACCAGCAGCTTTTATTAATAAACATTCATCCAAAATAGGATGTTTTTCAACAAGAATATCTTTACTTTCAAATGATTTCAATAGTTTCTCTCTTGATGTTTGTAAAGTATTTACTCGTATGGGATAATACAAACTATGCTGTTTTAAAGCCGTGATAATTTCTTTTGTTCGAGAAATACCGTAATAGAATGATAATCTTTGTATTATTTCTCGATGAATTTTTGTCTTATCAGCAATATTCCTGATTTGTTTTTGTATCATTCCTATCAAGCCATTTATCACTAATGTGATTCCCTTCTATTGTAATTAATAAACTGTTTGTCTAGTTTTATGGCCTCTATAAAAGAGAAGATTTTTTCATAGTTTTTTTTTATTGTTTATTTAGTATAGTTTTTAACATTGATTGAGTCTATCTAACATAGTGGAGTTCACGAACCTTGCAAGATTTAACGAGTACAAAATTTGAACATTTACTATCTTATTGTCTTGAGAAAAAATTACCTCCCTCTAATCCCTTTAGTACCTTTCTGTATCAAAAAGCACCTGAAAAGCATTTTCATCCCATCGGAGCGTATACTCTACGTGG
>JAYEJY010000085.1:0-4571 GCA_034660795.1 Promethearchaeati archaeon
CTGAGAAGAATTTTATTACAGGAAGAAAGCTTTTGATTGGTGGGATTATCATCATTATTTTCTCATTTCTCTGTAGTTTTTTGTATGTTAAATTGATATCTATTGAAATCTTGTAAGAGGAAAACTCTAAAGTAAGAATATGGATATTCATAAAATAAGAAGAAAATCTGTAAAATAAGGTGCGTTAGATGAAAATTGAAATCCCTCGAGAGTGGTATCTTGTTATTTGTGGAATAAACAATTGGCGTAAAGATTTAGAAGATTTATCAAGAAAGGAATTTCTTGCAGCTAAAGAAGTGATAGATGATTTTCTTACTAAGATATTTTTTAAGCTTAGAAAACAAGGAGCTATGGTGTTCTCATTATTTTGGTCACAGGAGAATTTAGCTCCCACATTTCTATTATCAGCTACTAGAACAAATAATCAATTTATTAAGAAATTACAGGCTATTTTTGATGATGTGCTTCTAGAAATTAATCAAGTCTTAACTCCCTCTGAACGCAATTCTTCATGGGGGAAAAAACTTCTTGAATCATCTTTAGAAGGACAATTTCTAGTTCTAAAATGCTTTTTACCTCACGCCAGTTTTGGGCCGTATTCATCAATTGAAAATATCTTAAAGGGCTTTAGCGATGCTCATAATTCTGAATTTCTTACAGTAAAACGTGCTGCCCATGATTTTAAAGGAAGAAAAAATTGGCTTTCTACTCTTGAAGCTATAACATCACGAGAGTTCCTTAAGCCAGTCGGTCCAATTAGGAATATCAAAGAAGCAAAAGAAGTCATGACTAAAAGAAACTATGAAAAAACTGCACCGGGTGATTTTGAAAAAATCATGCGTTATTTAACCGATGCTGTTCCCTATCGATCTACTTTATTTGAGTTAGAAACAGCACCTAACCAAATTCCTGAAGATGAGGTTATTGGTCATTTAATAATTCAATATTTATCAACAAAAGGAGATATCCCGTTAAAATTACACAAGCGATCTGTTACTTATCAAAGACTTGGTAGAAAAATTGAATTAATTAATTGGGCAAAGACTGAAAATTTTGACTATAAGGAATTAGACCACTTGATATTACTAACCCAACAACTTGTCTATGAGAAAATCGAGCGAAAAATAATTGATGTTGGTGGTATTAAATTAGATCGTTTCTGGACACAAAGTGATATTGGCAATAGTATTTACTTTTTACCAAAATTTACTTTTACAGAAGATACCTTAGAAACTTTGCAAGAAATTTTGTCGCTTCCAAGAGAATTACTTGAACCGATTGCTGGTATCCGAACAACTGAATTAGTAGATATATGGAGAAAAGCAGGTTTGGAATTTAATTTATTAATATTTGAAGTCATCAGAGATGAAGTTAATCAAACAAAAAAATTGAACAAATGGATAAGACAGATTAAAAATAAAGTGGAGATAGGCCCACAATACATAGGTGCTACCGAAACCTTAGAAGAACGATACTACCGACCTTTTTAACTTATTTTTTTACACGATTTTTCCGTTTTTTGTGTTATATTTTATTTTTGTCGTTATTTAAAAATGTTTTTTCGAACGAATGAATGGATGTGATAGAAGATGTTAGTACCTCAACCAAAAATTGATTTTTCACCCTTCCAAGATATTTGGACTGAAAAATGTCTTGAATGCAATTGTAAACTTCAGCCAGATATTAAACATTACCATTTTCCTAAAGAAGAAGTATTTGTTCTTAGTTGTCCAAAATGTGATTTTACGATTGTTATAGTTGATATGATAACTAATGACTGTCGAAATTATAGTCAAATTCCTGAAAAAAATACTGAAATAATGCCTCCTTCCTCAATAACAAAATAAGGTTCCTTTAAAGCTAGATTTTTTAGCTTTTATTACAATCAATAGGGATGAAAGAATCATATTAAAGAATATTATTAAAAAGCATGAAATATTTGCTAAAAACAAAGTATTTAATATGTGAACAAACACATATCATTTGTAAAAAGACCAATGGTGAATGCAATTGGGTAAAGCTTTCGTCGTTATCTTCGCAATAGTCACATTCTTGGTAGTACCAATAAGTATTTTCTACATAGCTGATGATAATACACCACCAAATTTTTCACTTGATTTACAAGGACGATTTTATGACTGGGAATTTGGAGAGTTACAAGAAAAAGGCTTTAGATTTTTTAAATTTGAAAGTGGTGGTAAAGTAATATTTACTCCAGGTGCTTGGAATTCTGCTTACACTGAAGAAGTCTCAATGGGAATCATGCCAACAGGAACTTTTATGATGATTCTTTGGTATGTTAGTTCTGGAATGATGCTAGTTGGCATTGTTTTAGCATTCTTTAAACCGAGATTATCGGGAATTTTCTTCATTATAGCTTTTCTTGCAGATGGATTACAATCACTTGTTTGGTATTTTGGTATGAAAGCCTCTTTACCAACAGATAGAGCTTTCTTCCCTATTCCTGTGGGATCGCTCTTTCTTTTAGCATTAGCAATAATAGCTTTTACTACTAAGAAAAAGGAATCCTATTATTACTCTCCTGGCTATTCCTACGGTTATGGTCGAAGATAGCATTTAATATTAAAAATGCCTTTAGAAAGGCTAAACATCCTCTTTTTTTCTTTTTTCAGTAATTAGAAGATTGCCATCTATTTTAATAAATCATATATGCACAAAAAACCTTTGTTCTGTGAATACTTTCGGAATACTCTTTCTTACATTTTTCTTTTTAAAAATAAATCACTATTAAGTACAATAACCAAGTATAAAGGAAAAACGAGTAGAAATGACTTCTAAAATTCTAGGATTAAACCTTCATAGAGGGAAAATTGCTTTAGCAGAAAGAGACTTTTCATTAGCTATTGCGTATTTTTCAAAAGCAATTATTGAAGAAGATGTTAATAATGTTGAAAATTGGTGTTTATTAGCAGAAAGCCTTTTTTATTTAGGTGCTTTTGATTGTTCTTTACATTGCTGGAAAACTGCCGCAAAGAAAAATCCTGCTAGTAGAAAAATCTGGACAAAAATTAGTGCATTATATGCATTGTTGAACCAACCAAAAAAAGCGATTAAATTTTACAAAGTTGCCAATAATTTTCCTTTCATGAGTTAAACAAAAAAAAGTTAAGAGCTAGTAATAAATGAGGGTTAGTTATTTATAGTAATATGCTTTCTATATACATTAACTGAACCTTATGAGGTTAACGTGTGATGAGTTATTCTGTAACCTATACTGTTGACGAAAAATATAATCTTGCTAGAAATGAAATTTCTTTACGGGTTTCCATAAAAGGGTTTAAGACTTTTAGAGGAAAGAAAATCCGCTTTACTGCTTTCCCCCCTCAGGATAAAACCTTTACAAAGACAGGTGCATTAACATTTACAGCAAGCGGAAAACCTGGACAAAATTCACTAGAAATAGTAGATCCAGACACAAGTAAGATACTTCAAGAAATTTCTTCGATTAATTCGAAAATGTTTCTGAAAGGCGATAAAAATCAAGAAATTACTATAAAACATAATGGACCAACTGCTTATGTAGAAATTAAAAAAGTTCCAGAATTAGAAGAAACATATTTGCGAATTGATGCTCATCCACAAATCACTCTTTTCTTCGGAATGAATGAAGAAACAAATAAGCCAATATTTACAAAGAAGACCAATAACAAAGGGTCAATAAAAACAGAAATTACGGGTAAACTATCTTTTGACCATGAAATTAAAATTCTCACAGCACAAAATAATAAGATCTGTAGTATTAATCCTCCATTACAAAAATAACATAAAGTCATCTCTACGATTCTAGAATTATTACTTCTATCAAACCATTATTTTTTTTCTAAAATCTCTCGGTAGAGATTTTCATATTGTGGAATAATTTTATCTGGATGAAACTTTGTGGTAGCAATTTTACGAGCTTCTTTTGCTAATTTTACTCGAAGCTTATCATCTTCAACAAGCAAGGAAATATACTTCACTAATTGTTGAATATTCCCTGGTTCTACTTGAAACCCAGCGTTTCCATCTTCGATAACTTCTGGTAACCCGCCTGCATTAGAGGAAATTACAGGGATTTCACATGCCATTGCCTCTAAGGCTGCAAGGCCAAAACTTTCTCGAGCAGAGGGAATAATAAATACATCAGTATGACATAAAATTTCCGGGACATTTAGTAAACTACCATGGAAGATAATTTTATCTTGTAGACCATGACTAATGGTCAAGTCACGACAATAACCTAATTCTGGACCAGATCCTATCATTTCTAAACGAATATTCTCATGTTTTTTTGCTACCTTAGCAAATGCTTTAACAATATCGGGAGATCTTTTTACTTCACGAAAATTAGAAACATGACAAAAAACAACTTTGTCTTTATACTTTTTCTTTGGTTTAACTGAAAATTTTTCGGTGTCGACAAAATTGTAAATTACATTAATATCGGTAGAAATATTGTAATTCTTGAGAATAAATTCTTTCATCCAATAAGAAACGGTTGTTAAACCATCATGGGCATTGAGGCTTGTTTCTAGAATTGGTTTATATGATTTATCAAGTCCTAATAGATG
>JAYEJY010000086.1:0-4551 GCA_034660795.1 Promethearchaeati archaeon
GTCCTTTTTGATCAAGTAATTTACCAATTAACAACAATGTTACCATACCAATAAAGGTCGCGACAGTATTATTTATAGAAATCATAGAATCTGTTAAACCAATGTCTTTTAAATAAACAGAAGTTATAACATTAAATGGTCCATAGCCAAATTCAAGGATAGCTAGAGTTAAAATGAGAGTTAAGACTTGAGGCCGTTTAAAGATATCCCAATAAGAAGTTTTTGAAGTTCGTTCAGCAACAATAATTTTATCTGTTTGTGGAAATTCAACAGCTGGGTTCGATATACTACTAATTTTATCTTCTTCTTTATCATAAGAGGGTTTTATCGGAGAAAACATCGCAATAATCCCTGAAAGAATGGCAAATCCTGCTGCAAAACTCAAGCAACCAATGATTCCCAAATTTTCATATATAAAACCAGAAATAAAACTCCCAATCATCCAACCCGCGCTTGCAAAAACAGATTGAAAACTTGATACTTGACCACGTCTATCAGGATGACAAATAATTGTAAGTAAAGTACTATTCATAACATAAAAAATCTGGGTAAATAAACCAAAACAAGCTAAAATAACTAATACTATCCAAACCGAGTTTTGGAAAAAAATCAAAAAAAGATATTGAGTCATAAGAGCTATCCGTGAAAAGAGAATTAGTTCCTTCCGTCTTCCAGTTTTATCGGAAAAAGAACTAAAAACAGCGGTGCCAAAAACCGATATAACCGCTGGAATTGCAATAACAATTGAAATTATCATATAAGAATCGGTAAGCTTTTCACTCAACCAAATTGCAAAAAATATCCAATAAGTCGATAAAGCAATATGATCCACTGTATAGGAAAATAATAGTGGTAAGAGATTTTTTGGGGGGAAAACCTCTCTTAGCTTAGAGGATAATTTGGTTGGTATTTTCATATTTTTTATCACTCTATAGAGTTAAGGTTTTAGTTTTTAAGTGAGTGGATATTTGTGATAATCAAAGAAGTTAGGCAGATAATTTCCCATTTAACTCTTCTTGTTCTTTAAATTGTAATTGATATAACCGATAATATTCGCCTTTTTTCGCAAGCAATTCCTCATTAGTACCCTCTTCTATAATTTCACCATCTTCAATTACAATAATGCGATCAGCATTTCTAACTGTTGATAAACGATGAGCAATGATAAAGGAAGTCCTATTAGATAAAAGAGTCTTCATAGCATCTTTAATTAACAATTCAGTATAAGGATCAACACTAGAGGTTGCTTCATCAAGAATAAGGATTTTGGGATCGGGAAGTAATGCCCGAGCAAAGGATATCAATTGTCTTTGGCCAAGGGATAAACGACCACCACGTTCACCCACATTCGTTTCATATTTTTTAGGCATACGTTCGATGAATTCATGAGCATTTACAGCCTTAGCTGTTTGAATAATTTCTTCCCTTGATACCCCTTTGTGATTATAAGCAATATTTTCTTTAATTGAACCTGTAAAAAGATAAGGATCTTGTAACACTACACCCATTTGTTCACGTAAAGATTCTAGAGTGATATCCTGGATATTATGCCCGTCAATAAGAATGGAGCCATTATCAATTTCATAAAATCGAGCTAGTAAATTAGTAATAGTTGTTTTTCCAGCACCTGTTGGACCCACAATAGCGATAGATTCTCCTGGTTTAACATCAATGGAGAAATCAGGTAAGACAACTTCATCTTCTTTATAACTAAATTCAACATTCTTAAAAACAACATGTCCTTCTATTTTTGGAAGATCATACGCATCTTCTGCTTCATGTACTGCTGGTTCATGAGAAATTAATTCATAAACACGCTCACTTGCTGCCATAGTTGATTGAAACGTATTATAAAACATTGTGAGATTCAAAATGGGTCTAAAGAAATTACCAATATATTGCGTAAAAGCAATTGCCGTACCGATAGAAATTTGAGTTAAAATGGGAAAAACATCCATGAAATTAACTGACCATGCACCATACAAATAAACAAAAGCTGTTACGGCTGCTGAGAGAAAATGAAAGAGTGGAAAAGTTGTCGCAAATACTGCAGTCGCTTTGAGATTTGCTTTTCTATTTTCATAATTTACATCTTTAAAATCCCGAATATTTCGTTTTTCTCGGGTAAATGATTTTGAGACCTTTACACCACTAATACTCTCAGATAAATTAGCGGTTACGGTGGCAATGGTTTTTCTTGTTTTCCGATATGCCCGTCGTGCGCGTATTCTGAAGATAAAACTAATTATTAAGGTAAGGGGGACAGAGAAAAGGAAAACCCATAAAGCTAACCCCCAATTAAGAACTAAAAGCACAACTGTTATCCCAATAAGGGTGAGAAAGTCAACTAGAGAACCAATAATTCCTCCACTCATAAATTCATTTATTCGATCACAATCATTAGTAATCTTAGAAATTGTTCGGCCTAATTCATGTTTATCAAAATATTCGAGAGATTGATCCTGAAGGCTTTCAAAAGCATCCGAACGAATCGTTTTAATTGACTGGAAACCTATTTTATATAAAACATATTGGCGGAAATAACTAATGAGGGCAGTAATTAAGGTAACACCGAGTAAGAGAAGTGTAAGATATAATAATAATCTGGGATCTCCATCTAAAGTGGGTCTATCACCCAAAGCATTATCAATTATTGATCTAGTAACTAAAGGAGAAATTAACGATACAACAGATGAAAGAATAATTAAGAACAATCCTAAAAGCGTTAAGCCGAGATATTGTCCAAGATAACCAACAACCCATTTAAATAATTTCCAATCAGAAATATCTATCTCTCTCTGTTTCTTTTCCTCATCTTCTGCTAAGGCAGACATATGTCTACGAAAACCCATCTATTGTTGCCCTCCTTTCCCAGTCGCTTTTACTTCCTTCCGCTTCTTTTTCTTAATGGAAGCAAGAGTTTCTGCTGGTTTAAAATCTTGTTCGATAAGTTGGGTCTCATAGAGATGTTTGTATAAACCATTTTTTGCCATTAATTCTTTATGTGTACCCATTTCAACTATTTCCCCTTTATCCATAACAACCATTTTAGTAGCAAATTTAATAGTGGACAACCTTTGAGTAACAATCAAGGTAGTTCTATCCTGAATAAGTTCATGAACGGCTTTTTGGAATTGGTTTTCTGTCTCAAAATCGAGAGCACTTGAAGAATCATCCATGATTAAAATAGGAGCATCAAGTAATAATGCCCGAGCAATAGTTAAGCGTTGTTTTTGACCACCAGATAAAGTAGCACCTTCTTCACCAACAATTGTATCATAACCATCATTGAATGACATGATGAACTCATGTGCTTGGGCAATTTTCGCTGCTTGAATAATTTCTTCTTCAGATGCCTCTGGCTTCCCAAATGCAATATTTTCACGAATAGTTTTCGCAAAGAGAAACGCTTCTTGCTGAACTAAGGCGATATTTTTTCGTAGAGAATCTAAGGTCACATCCTTTACATCTGTCCCATCTATTTTTACAGTTCCTTCCTCCGGATCATAAAAACGAGGAACAAGACTGACAATGGTACTTTTACCTGAACCAGTTGTTCCTAAGAAAGCAATTTTTTCATTTGGTTTAACTGCCAAATTAATGTTTTTTAGAATAAGGGGTTGATCTTCACGATATCTAAAAGAGACATTTTCGAAAGTGATTTTACCATCCACTTCTTTTAATGGTTCAGCATCAGGTTTTTCCTTTACTTCTTTTTCACGATCAATTACTTCAAAAACACGTTCTAAAGAGGCAGTTCCTTCTTGATAGTGTAGAATGGCAAAGGCAATAAATCGTGTTGGGCGTTGTAAGATAATAAGATAACTGTTAATAGCCATTAATGTACCTACCTGTAATGTCCCAGCAATAACAGCTCGACCACCAAAAAGTAATAAGAAAAAGGTGCCCACCCCTAATACAAGGGGAAAAGTAGTCACAATAAAGGAACGTAACTGTCCTAACTGCAGGTTAAGTTCAAGATATCGTTGATTTTCTTTTTCAAATTTCTCGTTTTCAAAATCTTTCGCAGCAAAAGCTCGAACAACTCGAGAACCATGAACATTCTCTGATAAAACAGAATTTAAATCACCGAATTTTTGTTGGATTTCACGTGAAAGAGGACGTATCCTTTTAGCATATGAAAAAACGGTGAAAAACATAATGGGAGCTATCCCTGCTACAATCAATAGCAATTGCCATGAAAGCATACCAATTAAAGTAAAAATACCAATAAAAAGACAGACACCCCGGAAGAAAATACGTAAACCAATACTGAACAATCGACGTATTCTATTTATATCACTTGTACCTCGGGAGATTAATTGGCCTGTTTCCATCCGGTCAAAAAAATCAATGGATTGTTTCTGGATTTGTGAATAGAGATTGTTTCGTAAATCATAAATTATTTTCTGGGATATAACTTCCATAGAGTATCTTTGAAGAAATCTAAAAAGTGCGGCTACTGCACTTACCACAAAAAGAGTAATAATTAACGGTTGTAATAATTCCCTGTTTTTATTATAATATACTTCATTAATAATATCCTTAATG
>JAYEJY010000087.1:0-22245 GCA_034660795.1 Promethearchaeati archaeon
AATCTTTTTTGTGAAAGAAAAAATTAAAATGACCTTTTTTTTCCTTTATCCATAACTTTATAGAATTTAATAGGACTGTTTTACCGAATTATATGATTTTTGGTGATCAAATGTTAGTTTTTGCTAATGATGTTTGGGGAATTGCCCCTTCAGAAGGACTCACTTTTTCAATGGAAATAGTCATTTTTGTAGGATTCATAGCAATTAGTATTATGCTTCTCTTTCTCCGTCAAAAATATCCGCAGCTTACCCGCAATGGCTGGATTGAGTTAATGATTGGTGCTCCATTATTTGCCTTAAAAGGATTATTCGACGGGCTTGACACAATAGCACCAGATGGATTAATGCATGATATTTTCGATAGTATTGAAGCGGTCTGCATTTTCCTTGGATTAATAATGCTCGGAATTGGTATCTTGCGAATTGCAATCTACAGTTCCAAAGTTTGGGAGGTAAGATAATTTATGTGGAGACTAACTTTTCAGACAATAATTGATCATTGGGTTACTGATTTTGATATCCAAGCAGTGAGGGATATTTTCTTAGAATCACTTGCAGTCATCGGTTTTCTCTTTATATTAGTTGTAAGCATAATAAGTATGTCAAAAGCACCAATTTTAGTTACTCATGGTTCTCTTGAAATCTTTGCTTTTAATTTATTCGGCCTTATTCATACCATCATGAATGTTTTCGATGAATTTGCCTGGTTTACTGATGTCGCTTATAACATTTGGAAGATATTAAAAGATCTCTCTTTGCTTCTCGCAGCTGTAATCCTTGTTATTGGATTCTTTCGATTTACCATCTTTTCTGCAAGACTTTTTGGTGTGTCCTCTTCTGAATAAAATAGTCGAGATAAAACCATACCCAGCGTTAATAGCAAATACAAATGCTTTTAACTTCATATTTCACTAATAATAGTAGTTAAAAAAGTGGCATAACAATGATTGATGAGTTCTTTATAATAACTGTTAATGGACACGGCTTATTTCATCTGTTATTAGAAGAAGAAAAAGAAGGACAAAAAGAACTCCCAATTGACCTTTTTGCTGCTTTTTCAAGCGCAATCATGGCTTTTACAAATCAATTAGGTAAAGGAAAATTATCAAAGATTGAACTCGAAGATAAATTATATGTATATCAGAAAAAAGATGATCTAATAATTGTCACACGTATACCGGCAAAAGAGGACATAGCTACCGCAAAACATGTGGTGGCTCTTTTGCTCCGGGAATTTCTTGAAAGATATGGAAAATTAATACAATCCTATGGTAAAAAAGCCGTACGACGAGATGTTTTCGTTCCTTTCCGGGAAGTAGTCCGAGAAATAGTTGAGAAATGTGAAAAAATTGCGCAACAAAACCCGACACTATTAGAAAATATTCCCCCTAGCATTGAAATCGATGCACTCGAAGAACTCAGTGAGTTTTCCGATGAGCTTGTTGACAAATTCCCAGAAAAAACCATTTTATTAACACGGAAATTTCAGGATCAATTAGAGAAAGAAATCATGCATGTTGCTATGTACAGGTTAGGGCGGGAAGTAGGGAAGGACATTGCAAAGAAACATTATGGAGAACAAAACATTTCCGAGAAAAAATTGATGAAAATTATGAATGAAATCAGCATTTCAACGATTGAAGATAATAAAATAACGTTAAAGATTTGTCCTTTTTGTCGTGATCGTGATGCAGAAGAACCGTATTGTGATTTTGTTTCTGGCTTCATTGAAGGAATATATCGAAAAAGGGCTGTTTCTGTGAAGGAAATAAAATGCCATGCAGTTGGCGATAAGAATTGTGTATTCGAGATATCAGAAAAAGAATAAAAAGAAAAACTTGTTACATCTTTATATTCTCATAAAAAGAGGGGTTGTATCGAACTTTTCGCCTTTTTCCCTGCCCTATAAGTTCAAGTTTTAATTTATCCACTAATTGAATATCTTTGACTATGAAAAGTTCTCGTTCATAGCCTATTCGAAAAATATCAAAGCTTAATAAGGAATCAAGTATTTCTTTCTTAAAAGCTTCCTCATCACTAACTTCTAATGGTTCTATACGAAATTCAAGGATCGGCCGGAATTTATCACGAGAAAGGATTAATTCCCAAACCTTAACGACACCATGTTGAAATTCTTTTTCAATAAGTTGGCTAATTTTAGGGGTTGAAAAACGAATAACTCCTAAGTTAATGATTGCATCAGTTCTTCCCATTATTTTAAGGCGAGGAGAATTATCGCCACAACTGCATTCATCAGCAGCAACAACTTTTACTAAATCATGAATACGATATCTAACTAGGGGGAGGGCTTCCTTAAAGTCAGTAAGAACTAATTCACCCACAAACCCTTTCTCAGCCTCTGAAAGTAAAATAGTGTCTGGTTTATAAGTTGGGTCATCCTTTTCTTTTTCTAATTCCTTTTCTGGAATTAACTCAATAAAGCCATTTTTACTAGGGAAATGTAATCCGTTATGTTCTTGGCATTCGTAACCACCGCCATAGCCTTCTGTAAACGCATAAAACTCAAATGCTTCAAGACCATATTGATTTTCTATTGCTTCCCGATAGGGATTAAGTGACTCTCCTAGGAAATAACCCATTCGTAAATTTTTGAAAACTCGTTTTGGTTTAATCCGTTTTATTTTAGTTACTGCAGCTGCCATGCGAAGTTTCAGGCTTTTTTCTTGTTCAGCTTGTCGTTTTAGGACTTTCGGTGTATTATCTGCGATTTCCTCAGCCATCCGTAATGCAAGTGAGGGGGTCATCATTACTACCGTTGGTTGTCGCCTCATTAATAAATCAAAGGAATCTGCTACATAATCAGGGGCAAAAGATAATTGCTCAAGAGGAGCGCCTACACTGGCAGTACATTCTAGAAGACGAAAGGGTAAACTCCCAGAAATATAAGGCATCGGTAAAACAATCGACATAATCCGATCAGAAGGTTTTAAGAATTTGAACAATGTTTCCCCCACGATTTCATGGCTTCGTTTCAAATCATTATAGGTCCAAGGAATCCATTTTTTATTACCCATTGAACCGGAGGTACAATGCCATAAGGCTACTCTTTCTGTTAAAATAATATCCTCAATGGGATGATTTTTCCAAACTTTTCGAAGAGTTCCAGCATCAGTAAAAGGCACTTGTTTTATTGTTTTGTAATCCATAATTGATGAAACATCTATGTCTTTTTCTTTCCATCTCTTATGATAAAGAGCTGATTTGTAAGCTCGTGGAACTAATCGTAGTTTTTTAGTAATGTTTCTTGTTCAGAATAATAATCTTGAAATGAGGACATGATGGTCATCCTAAAGATAGGTAAAAAATGAATCTTTTTAATTTATCATTATCAAAATGTTTTAAATACCTTCTTGCTTCTGCATTTATTAGTATAGTACCGGTGTGTAATGAATGATCTTCCAAAAACTACAAGCTATGATAATCAAATTTTTTCAAAAAAAACTTAGGAAGAGACTTTCTAAAATACATAATATCCAGAAATTAAAGAAATTGACAAGTAAATTAACTAAAAAACGCTTACAACTTATTCAGAGAATTAATCTTTATGAAAGTATTCAGTATGCAATAAAAAATAGCCCTTTTTATAATAACCACTTGAAAGATTATCGTAACGAAATAGATTACAAAAATTCTTTAAAAAAATTAGAAACATTACCTTTTACAACTGCAGAAGACCTTTCAACCCACCCAGATAAATTTCTCGCAATCCCTCAAAAGGAGATTGCTGCTTATCATTTCAGTGCGGGAACAACCGGGGAGAGAAAGAAAATATTCCTATCAAAAAAGGATCTAGAATTAATTCGTTATAGTTACAAATTAGGCTTTATAAATAGTGAATTATCTACTGATGATGTTGCACAAATAATGTATTCCTTTGGGATTTGGCAACTAGGAGCTTTGTTTCAAGAAGCATTAGCAAATTTAGATATTGTCTGTTTACCAACAGGCAATTTTCTGAAACCGGAAGAACAAAAAGAGTATATCGAGAATTTTAACGTTACTGTTATAACTGGCACCCCTTCATATTTGTGTTGGTTAGCCAGGGAAATTAATTTGTCAGAAAAAGCAAAAAAGAATATGAAAAAAATTCTCGTTGGTGGTGAAGGATTATCCAAAATTCGTAGAGACTATCTTGAGAGCCAATTTGGCGGGGAGGTATTTGTTGGCTATGGTCTTATGGAATTTGGTGGAGGGATAGCTGATGAATGTAGAAGACATAACGGATATCATCTCTACCCGGGAGTAGTGGCAGAAATTATTGATCCCAAAACAGGTGAAACATTAGAAGATGGAAAATTTGGCGAATTAGTATTAACATCGCTCTACCGAGAGGCTATGCCCTTAATTCGGTATCGAACAGGGGATATAACGCGAATAATAGACGATAAATGTGATTGTGGCTTAAACATACCAAGGATAGATTATATTAAAGGTCGAGTCGATGAGAGAATTACCATTGGAACAGCTGAAAAATATTATCCCATTGTTTTCGAAAAAATCTTCCAAGAATATCCTCAAATTCTTGATTATTGGATCGAAATACGAGAGAAAAATAACAAAGATGCACTAACAATTAACGTTGTAACAAAAAAGCCCTCAGAAGAACTGGGTGATGAGTTAATACAAAATATCCTGTTAATACCAACGATTAAAACAGATTATGAAAAAACAAATACTATAAAGAAACCAACAATTATTTTTGTAGAAGAACCACGTCAAAATGTTAAAGCTAAAAGAATAATTGATCATCGCGAAGAATAACCGATAGGAGAAAAAAATGCCAAAGAAACATCAAGAAACATGTAAATGGTATCCCGTTTGTCCAATGAAGCGGTATTATGAACAAGGTCACTTGGATAAAAAGTGGATTGAAAAGTATTGCAAAGGTGATTGGGAATCATGTATACGCTATCAAATGGAAGAACAAGGGAAATATCATCCGAACTGGATGTTACCTGATGGAACAATAAGCGAACGGTTAAAAAAAATATCACAAGGAACATAATAAAAAGACAGTAATTTAACATTACAGTAATATAATAAAAAAGGCTAAGAGAACACCAGGTGTTTTATATGTGTGGTCGTTTTGCTCGTTTTTCACCAGCTCATGTTTTCAGAATGCTTTTTCAATTAGATAGTGTCCCAGATTTAAATCAACGATATAATATTGCCCCCGGACAAAAAATTTATGCTGTACGAGGTATTCCACTTAGAGAAAACAAAGAACAAGCTAAAAATAATGATTCTTATCAACGAGAAATGGTGCCATTACAATGGGGTTTGATTCCTTTTTGGGCTGATAAAGCAGATATCGGTTACAAAATGATTAATGCTAGATCGGAAACGGTTGATAGTAAAGCTTCTTTTAAAGTTCCATTCCAACAACGCCGGTGCTTAATACCAACCGATGGGTTTTATGAATGGGAAAAACAAAAAACCGGATCAAAACAACCCTATTTTGTACGAATGAAGAATAAAGAACCTTTTGCTTTTGCGGGTTTATGGGAAAAATGGAAAAACCCTGAAAAGGAACAAGAAATTATCGAATCATGTACCATTTTAACAATTGATTCTAATGATTTGATTGAACCCATACATCGACGAATGCCAGTGATTATGCCCCAAAAGAATTATGCTAGCTGGCTGAATCCTAACAAGCAAGACCCACGGGAATTAAAACCTTTAATTCAAGTATATGATTCACAAAAAATGGAAGTCTACCCTGTTTCAAGGTATGTTAATAATCCTCAAAACACCGGGAAGAAATGTATTAAACCAGAAAACAAAGGATACAAGCAACAAACACTAGAATAAAAAACTAAATTTTCTTTTCTCATTTTTTTTACCTTTCTGAGAAAAACTAAGCTGTACACGTTTTTATCGACAAAAATACTTTCGACTGTCCCTCACTATCACACGTCATTATAAAGTCAGAGGAAGAAAGTCATCCCAGAAAGGATGGTGGGCCTCAGGAGAAAAAGCAAGTACAAAAGAAAACTCTCGCGGAGAAAAAAACCGAGGATGACCACAGAAAATCTAGTATTCATGCTTACTGACATAGATTATGTTTTTTCCAAGGAAGAAGGAGAACCAATAATACGACTCTATGGGAGAAGAGAAGGAGAACAAGTACTTGTTCATGTTCGAGGTTTCAGACCCTATTTTTATCTCGAGGAAACTAAAGAGGTACCATATATCATTGAAAATGACCCAATCATACAACGGTGGCAAACCAGTTGGAAAAAAGTCACCCTCCGAGAATATTTCTGGGCAGGAAAACAACGGAAACTGATCAAGTTATATGGCTCAGACCCCCGAAAAATGAGAAAAATAGTAGAAGCATTTGAGAAATTAGGCGTGAAAACCTTTGAGACAGATATTTCTTTTATTAAACGATTCTTGTTGGACAACAACTTGAAAAGCTTGAATGTACTCGAGGTAAAAAACGCTGCTATCCTTAAGCGCAAGGGACGAGAAATTATTGCCGAAACAAGATTTACAGAGATAGAGCCAGTACCCAAAAAAGTGATACCTTCTGCGGAAATGTTCTACAAAATGAAGCTTCTGGCAGTAAAGCTAACAGTTGAGCAAGAACAAGCAACCAAACAGCAATTACTCGCCCAAAAAAACAAGCGAGTTCTTAGCATCGCTATTATGTGGGGGACAAAAAGTAAACCAGAGAACGGGAAGCTCTTCTTCCTACAAGAACATAATAATGAAGGGGAAAAAAGGCTTATTCTGAATTTTTTGAAAAAACTACAAGAAATCCAACCAGATATTCTTTGTACATTCCAAGGAGATAGTTTTGATCTACCCTATTTGTTTGGGCGAATGCGACAATTACGCGTCCCTTCCTATTTATTTTCACTTTTTGGAAAAGAACGCGCTTATTACTCGAGAAACTTATTGAGTTATCGGCTAAAAGGACGGATGTGTTTTGACCTTGCTTTAAGAACATGGGGCATTCACCCGAAATCCGGGAAGAAAGACCTGGAAGATATCGCTCAAGAAGTTCTCGGGAAAAACAGGTTAAAGCTTGATAAAGGCATGGGAAAACTCTGGCGAGAAGCCATTATCATAAAAAAGGAAGAAACAATCACCACGTTGAGTAAAGCACTCTTTACAGATGTAAAACTCATCTATGAATTATATTGGAAATTGGGAATGAATGGTTGGCTAGAAGTTTTGCGAACCACAGGTTTCCCGCCAGCAGAAGCATCCAGTTGCACAGAACGGATTAATGGTGAATTTGAATTGATGCGATACCTACGCCGGAAAGGTATCATCATTCCCAAGCGCCCCAGTAAAAAGCAAATAGAACAAAATAGAGCAATTCGCCTAAAAAACCCGCATGAAGGGGGAACCGTCCTCTATCCTATGGGACGGTTACATACCGGCGTGTTTATCGTGGATTTCCGTAGCATGTACCCCTCTGTTATGATTGCTCACAATATCGGTGGAGAGACTATCCAACAATGGTTAGAAGGAGGAAGTGTAAGAAAACCAGAAAAACAATTTCAAAAGCAAACGCAATCATGTTTAGCAATAATGGAAAAAGACTTGATTGAGAAAAGGAGTCAAAAAAAGGCAGAAATACGAGAACTAAAAGAAAAACTGACCAGAAAAAGTAACACCGAAGAGAAAAAACACATTGAACAAGTAATTGAGCTGCTTAAACGGGAAGAACAATCCATGAAAATTGTCGCCAACTCAATGTATGGGGCTCACTTCTATATTCGAAGCCGGTTTTACTCCCAAACACTTGCTGGCGCCATTGCTAATGGAGCACGAAAATATCTCCTAGAGATTGAGAAAAACCTTCAACGCGTCTCCCAAACAATCGTTCCTTGTGAACTTATTTACGGTGATACGGATAGTGCTTTTATCAAAATTCACAAGAAGGATCTATTTGAAGCTGTCCATCAAGAAAAAGATGAGAAGAAAAAAGCCAAACTACTAAGACAAGTACGACAACTCATTCAGGAAATTATTGAAGAACTTAATAAAACACTCCCAGAACCAGTCGAACTCCAACTCGAAGATATCGCTTACCGGATTATTTTCAAACCAGATCGGAAGAAAGCCTATAGTTATGTAAGTCTGCTCTCTAAGAAGCTCCACATAAAAGGATTAGAAGCCGTGCGATCAGATTGGTCACCATTAGCGAGAAACGCCCAGCGAAAAATTCTCGACATTATTCTTAATTACCCTGCCATTCCACGTCCAACAACTTTGCCGCCAGAAGCAAAACGGGGACAACCGGACGAAATGCCAGAGGAGTTTTTACTGGCGCGGCTTTTCCTAATAGCCCTAGGCAAAAAGATTCTTTGTATGTCACCCAAGAATTTGTTACCAAACGTTACAATCTTGTCACCCATTCGGCGCCATCCCTCGAAATATAAAGCGAAAACACCTGCTGTGCAAGCCTTCCTCAAATATGCCAAACAAGAGCAACTCGATATCAATACCACATGGATGACATATGATAAATTTCCCTGGGTTATCACCCCTGGAGAGGGGCGCATTTATGATCGCGCACAACACCCAAAATATGCTAATGGCGTAGACAGGAAACATTATGTGAAGGAGATTCTTCGCTGTTGTGAAGATTTAGGGGTAAAAGTACAACTTGCTGATGTTCAGAAAGCGTTTAAAACAGGGCCTTTGAATGAATTTTTCCAAAAAACGGAAGGGGAAAAAATCGAGAAAGCCTCGATTGCTACAAAAGCAAGTGGAAGAAAAGAAGAAAAAGCTATGAGTATTTTACCCTATGGCGAAAAGGATCTGCTCTGGACAAAAACAAAGAAGCACCCAAAAACACGAAAAATAGTAAAAGGCTCATTGATTGGACAAGCGAGAATGTCGGAATACCTTACAAGAAATGAGAAAGAATGACAAGGAATTCCAGAGAAAAAAATGATGACTACCACTAGCTAGAAGAAAAAAAAGATAAGGAGTAATTAAAAAAACTACCATTCATCTCCGTAGTCTTCTTCAAGCCATTCATCTTCATTATCGAGGATATCTAATTCGCTTTCCTCTTCATACCAAATATCTTCCTCTTCAACATAGCCTTTAGATTTTGAACGGCCAGCAACTTTTGCCTTTTTCTCTTTAATACGTTCTTTGCTTTTTTGATTCATTTCAGCTTTTTTTTCTTTTTTGCCAGCAGGGGTAAGCCAACTAACTTTAACCGTAAATTCTCCACCTTTTTTTGTAGAGATGTAGGATATATCACACGTAACATTTTCCTGTTTAATATCGACTTCGAAGTCTGAGCCTTCCCATACTATGTCCGGGATTTCTTCATCTAATGAATCTGAGAGCATTAAGAATAGCTCAACAAGTGATTGTTTTTTGACTTTTTTACTCAAGGAGTATTTCATGTATCCCACCACTAAAACTACGGGGGTTCTCTAAAAGGGTTTGCTGATTCATAGAATTAAAACTTTGCCATTAATATAAGCACAGAAAATCAGTAAGAGAACTTTTTCTGAAGAAATGTTAAAAACAGTAAATTAAAATGTAATTGAAGATTATAAAAAATATAGATAAGTAGAAGAGCTAATCAGCTACCTGAGGAAACAAAAAAATGAGTAGTGAACAAATCAAAAAATTAACCGAATCAGTAAAGACAGCCTGTGCAAAGAAACAAGAAGAGAAAGCAACGGAACTACTGGAACAATTTATAGCTCTAGTAGAAAAAAACAACCAAGAAGCACAAGAACCCTATACTCACGCTGTTATCACCCTTTTAGAGAGCTTCAAAACAAAAATAGGGGCATCAAAGGTAAAAAAGTATCTCAGAAAAATTGAAGAAGTTGTAACTAATAATCCGGATAATAAAAACCTCAAAAAGGATTATGCTAAAGTATTAACCTTATCATTAATTGCAATGAGTAATAAAGGGCAAAAAAGAGCCATGAACGAAATTATTATGGATCTAGAAGAATTAGCAAAAAATAATCCAGCAAATAAAAGTATTCAAGAAGAATATGCAAGTGGACTAAACGAAATAATTCAGTTCTGGCATAAAAGGGGAAATTTTAACAATCTCCGGGAATGTAATGAAAAGTTTAGAGAATTAATGAAAAAATATCCGGATAACGAAAAGATAAACGAGGAATTAGTAAACGCAATTGTTATTGAAATAGACAGTACCAGAAGAAGAAATATTGAAAAGGTAGAAACATTACTAGAAGAAATTAATGCTATAAATAAAAAACTACCGCAAAATAAGGAGATACAAAGAAAACAAGCAAAAGCGCATCTTATCGCTATCAATAGGATGGACGAAAAAGCTGAGAAAAATTTGCAATGGTTAAACAAATTGAAAAGCATCTATAAAGCAAGCAAAGATGACAAAATCAAAGAAACACTAGCAGAAGGATATCTCACAACTATAGCAACCCATGCCAAGGAAAATAAGGAGAAAATGGATGAGCAACTAAACGAATTCCAAGAACTCGTTGAAAACTCCAAAGAAAATGAAAATTTGCAAACCATCCATGCCCAAACAATTTTCGCAACCTTACAATATACGGATGCTACGAACACACAAGCCACTATGAAATTGATTAATGACCTGAAAGAGAAAGCTAAACATTATCCAAAAAACGAAAAAATAATCGAAATATATACTATAGCACTGGGATTGTTAATAAGTTATTATTCGCAGCTAAAAGAAGCGGAAGAAACAACAACCTTATTGAAACAATTAGAATATTTAGACAACCATTACCCGGATAATAAATATGTCCAGAAAATGTTTGATAATATATCCAATGCCCTTAAAATACTGGGATATGAAAAAGAGGAAACAGAACAAGAGAAAGAGGAAAATAAGTTCTATACATAATAAAATGGTAAATTATTAAGAAAGGAATTACTAGTAAATGAAAGAGCGAGGAAAAATAGTCATTAACGATAAATGATATCTTGGTGCTCGACTAGTTGCTTTTTTTCTTTATTAGGGATATCTTCTTGAAAAATCCCTTCAAGAGGAATTTCTTGGAGACATTGAGGACAAGTCCCTTGTGTTTTGATCCATACCTGTAAATGAACAAGATGAGCTGGAGCATTACATAAAAGACAGTAACCAATATCAACACTAAAAGAAATGGGAAGTTTACAAACAACACAACGAAGGATTTCTTTTCCACAGTCAGAGCAGACAGTTTCATCTTTTTCAAGGATGAAACCACAATAATAACAAGTAACAGTTTGGAATTCCTTGAAACTGTTATCAATATGTTGTAAAGCTTCATGGGCAGAATAAGAACCATTGAGTAATTCATCTTGAGGAATAATAACATCAGTCCCGTCAACATAGAATTGAATACTCTTAGGTAAAGAAATAAGCCATTTCTCGGTCTCTTCAATACTATAAAATTTTAATAAATTCGTCATTTTGCTGAGAGAAATCCGGCTGTACCTTTCAATAATATTACGAAAAATTGCTTGCCGTTCAGATGCAAGTATTTGTTTTTCACGAGAAATCTGTGATAAACGTAACTTGCTTCGTTTTTTTATTTTTATTACCTTCCAACCAATCTAGAAATCGTTTGTACATTGTTTCATTGTGATTATTTATCTCATATGCAACTGAAATTATTTCTACAGCAGGTGCTATTTGATGGACTATCCCCGCAACCATCGTTCCGTGACCATAGGTGTATTTATTATCTGTTTAGATATATTTTGAAAAAGTTTTATTAGTAAACAAATTATCCGGTAATTCATCTTTAGTATATTCTTCAATAGGATCATCCCCATTATTTGGCAGAAGCACCACCTTCGAGACAACATTTTTCAGATCAGGATGAGTATAATAAATCAAATGATCAAAGATAACCACCTTATAAGCAGAAGAACCATTAAGAGTAGTAAGTGGATTGATTTGATCTAAGCCAAGATGATATCTAACAGATGAATCAACACCAGAAGAACCCGAAGGAAGAGGGGGTTCATTAGCCCCTAATGGCATAATCCTTTCCAGAGGAGAAGAAGAGAATTTCTGATTAATAGAAAAATCATTACTATCCTTTTTACTGAGTTTAGGTGAAAAAGGACTTTCTTCAAAGATCTGTTCTGAATTGTTCACTGAAGAATTATTAAAAGAATATCTAGGCGCTCTTACCAAAACACCTTTGGTAACTAACACAAAACAACCAGTTAGCAGAAAAAACGCTAAGACACTCCCAACACACATGCTCATATGTTTAAAAGAAAAATTTCTTATATTCATTTAGTTCTATCCCCCAGTATCTAACAAGAGAAGAATACCTTTCACAAATGAGGTACTTGAAAAGAATGTAAAAGTTTTACTCATTTTTAAAAGAGGAATTCTTTAGGATGAGTGATTCTTTTTGCGATACACAACATAAGCGATAATCGAAAGACTTGCGACACTAATTAGCGGAACGAGAATAGACACCAGCAGCAGTGACCACTCAGAAGGCGCTTCGGCATGTGGCAGCTCCCAAACCTCAAGACCACCCCACGCACAGGCAAGAAAGACACGAAAGTCGTCAATGAAAACATCCATGAATAACCCAGGATGAGTATATTTTTGAGAGTAGAACACGTCTAATTGCGAGGCGTTCCGTACGTCACTAACAGTGAGAGTAAAAGCCTGGGTCAAAAAACAAAATCCCGCTTGAACAGCAAACCGTCCCATAGTAAACCCGGAAAAACGATGAATACTTTCCAACACGATGGCAGAACAATTGGAAACATTTAACACGAGCAAGTCCACTTTACCGGGGAACCCTCCAATAGTCATATAGAGGAGATACTGCACCACATGAACCTCTTGAGCACATATGGAAAAGGAATAATAAGCAAGAGCACGGGGCTGGGAAGGATCTGAGACATTGATCAAGCCAAACCCACTAATAATATCACCGTTGGTAATATAGGCGATGTCCTTTGCTACTGTTACATCGGAAGCAATAAAGGGAAGACCATCGAAAGAGCTGAGCTTGCCAACGCGAGTAGGATTAGCGGGGGCAGAAACATCAACAATAACCAGGCCACTACTACCGGCGGCAAGATATAAAAGCTGCTGCGCTTCATCCAGAAAAAGATTGTAACAACCAGTTGAATATTTGGCAATACGGTGCGGATGCGTCGGGTCTCGTACATCAAAAATCTCCAACCCATTAACAACCGCAAGATACGCATACCCCCCAGCAACGACGAAGCCATTAGTTGACCCCAAAGTCCAACACTGACCCACCCGTTCCAATAAGCCTTCAGAAGTAAAGGTAAGAATAGAAAGCAGATTAGGGTAATACGGGGTTTCCGGGCGGGAAACCAGATAGACATACTGCCCGGCTGCTTGGACCAATTCAGCACGCATACCACAGTCATACACCCCAACTTGTCGTTCAGCAGGGTCTTTGCTGCAGTTGTAAAGAAACAACCCTTATTGATAGTCCACAAACACCACCATCGACTCTTTGGTGGGAGCAGCGGGGGTGGCAAAACGACGATCTACACTATAAGGAGCAGAAGCATACTGCCAATTCAAGCCCTCAATGGTGGCTCTTGCTTCCGGGTCGCTTGGTGTCGTAATCTCCACCTGCAACAACTCATCCAGCGAACTAATATACGCATAGGCATTATTGGCACAGAGATAGTGGGCAGTTTCGTGTAACGGCAAAGAATAATTCACTAAAACAACAAGAGAAGGAAACGCATCAATATCATAAACAATAAAACGATTGGAATCATCCAACATACAAAAGAAATCTTGATTAAGAGAAAAAGTCACAGTGGTATTTAGAACATGAAGAATGTCAAAAGTTAAAGGATTAGAAACGTTGATAATATAGCTGCGACAAGGATAAAAAAGCAAAGGCGTTATTATGAATAAGAGATTGTTCTGAATAGATAATTCCTGTAAGGCATTAAAAGTTTCCTCATGGATTTTTACAGGAGATTTAAGATTAGTGACATTAAGAACAATCAATCGATTATAACCGAATTTAGCATAGACCAGTTGATTGGCATAAACAAGTTGATAACAAATATCGTTTTCGTTATGTTGAGCAATTTTCACAGGATGATAGGGATTCGAAATATTGAGAATAAGCAATCCCTTCTTACCAGCAGCCACAAAAGCGATGTCATCTTCAACGAAGACCCCATTCGTGAGGTCACTAGCATATAATGTTTCATACGATTCTTGGTATGTCCCGATTAACACAGGACTGGACGGGTCACTGATGTTAAAAATGGCTAAGCCACCCCAGTTAACAGCTACAAAAACTAAATTATCTTGGAGAATAACATCATTCATCGCCCCCAAAACAGCATCATAGCTGGTTTGTTTTGTCAAGGTGAAGGTGGTCTGATTCCAGGAAGTATTCGCTGCCGAGTGTTTTACAGCACCCGATTTTGGAGCAGCTGCCTTACGCACGTGAATAGAATAACTTCTGCAAGGTCAGTGAAACTAGAAGCAGCAAGATGAAAAAGCCACTTACTGAAGACTGTTTTCCTGATAACTCCCAACGCATCGGTCTTGTCCTTCTTGAGTTCACTAAATCACAATAAATTGCTTTTTCCTACTATTTTAACATTAGCAAGAATTTGTGGAAAAATAAAGAGAATAAAAAGAAACAAACAACAAAACTGAAAAGAAAAAAATAAGCAAAAAGAAAAAATAAGAAAAAAAAGAGAGGGATACTTCCGTGCCCATCCGCTTTTTAAAAAGAAAAAAAAGGGGATAACGCTTAGAAGCATCGAAGTACAGCAGATGGTCCCAAGTCTTTGTATTCTTTCTTGGTTACCCACATCTTCTGGAAGGTCTTAAGGGAACTCAAAATAGAGCCACCAATCCAGACAGAATAGCGACGCTCAGGAGGAGCGATAATCTTAACTTCAATGCCCTCAGGAACTTGTTCAGTCAATTCCTTGTGAAGGCGCTCTTTAAGACCGCTAAACATGGTAGAACCACCAGACAATACTATGTTTTGGTAAAGCTCACGTCGAAGATCGACGTCACACTTGTTAATTGCTTGAAAGATCGCATCGTCAAGAGGTTGAGCCTCTTTGCCAATCTGTTGAGGTTGGAAGAACACTTCAGGAGCAAGGAAACGCTCAGTGCCAATGGTCAAAACATTGCCATCAGGCATCTGGTACGTCTTCTCCATCCCTGAAACCTTTTCGGCCAACTGGAGTTCTTTCTCAGGATCTAAAGCAACATAACAAAGCTTCTCTTTGATATCTCGGACAATCTCGAGCTCAGCAGAACTGGTCAAAGAATAACCCTTTTGACGAAGTAAACGGCGGAAGTAGTTAGTAATATCGCGACCAGCTAAGTCAATACGATCAATGGCATGAGTAAGGGCAAAACCCTCATAAATCGGAACAATGTGTGTTACACCGTCCCCTGAGTCTACTACCATACCTGTGGTTCTTCCAGAGGCATATAGTGACAGTACTGCTTGCATTGATACGTACATTGCTGGTACATTGAATGTTTCAAACATTATCTCTGCCATCTTTTCTCTGTTGTGTTCTGGGTTTAGTGGTGCTTCTGTTAGTAGTATTGGGTGTTCGTTTGGGTTTTCTCTTAAGTCATTGTAGAATGTGAAGTGCCATATTCTCTCCATGGCATCCCAGTCTTCAACCGTTCCATGTTCTATTGGGTATAGTAATCGAAGTACACCTCTTAAGTTGAGTGCTTCTTCTCCGATGTAGTATTCCCTCACGTAGTGTTCTACGTCTGTCATGATTGATTGATATTTGGGATAGCCTATTAATGTTGGAAAGACACTGCGAGGTTGGTCCTCGCCTGCGTAACCATTCTTTGAAAGACCGGTTCCGTTATCAATAACGAGTGCTTTCTCTTGAAGTATTTCTTCAGACATTGTGGTTTATTCCCCTATAGGGTTTGTTTGTACGTTTAACTTATATTATAATAAGTTTTTTCGGGTTTAAAACTTAGTGGTTGTGATATTTAAGATTTCTTTTTGCGGTATTCCCTTTTTCGTATATCTTACGATTTGCTCCGTATTTTTTACGATTTTTCTTTTTAAAGCTTTTTCTGCGCTTTTTCTTTCCCTTTTCTTTGCTTTTCCTTTCTTTCTTCGTTTTCTTTTTTGTTTTTTTTTTTCTTGCAAAAAAAACTTATAGTTGTTACACCTCACATTAACCATTATGTCTAATCTCCCCCATGAAGAGGATCTTCTTATTTATGATCTTAATGCTCAAAAAGGCACTTTCAAACTCCTTATTATTCTCTTTAATCATGGCCGGTTATTTGGTAATAAGATTCTTTCTTATGGGATGAATGATCGTACGCTTATTAAGGCTCGCAGGGTGCTTTTGAAGTTCGGTCTTCTTTCGTTAACGCATTCCTCTGGTTCTCGCCGTATTTATTATGAATTAACTGAGAAGGGGTACCGTGTTGCCCAGCATCTTATTGATATGGAACGTTTGTTACTTGTTGATTTTGGTAAGGAGTCCTTGTCTCATGACCAATAATGGAGTTAGTAGCTGTTTTTTTTAAGAGCCTTTCCCTTTATTTTTTTGGTGTGTGTTCGTAATGACTGCTATTGCTGCTGATGGTATTTTAGTGCGTGATGATAAAATTATTCTCATTAAGCGCGCTGGTCGTACTTTTCATGATTATTGGGCTTTGCCTGGCGGTTTTTTAGAAGAGGGTGAACCCATTGAGGAGACTTTGAAACGTGAAATGCATGAAGAGCTTTCTGTTGCTATCGACCCTGTTGCTATTCTTGGTGTTTATAGTGCTCCTGACCGCGATCCCCGTGGTCATACCTTATCTGTTGTGTTTATCTGCAATTTTTTCGGTGAGCCTCAAGCCTGTGATGATGCCGGTGCTTTCGACTTTTTTACCGTTGCTGAAGCGTTATCCTCTCAAATTGCTTTTGATCATCGTTTAATTTTAGAAGATTTCCGACAATGGCGCTTATCGAAGGGTACTTTTTGGAGTAATAAGAATAGGTGATGGTGGACGTTCTTTCGTTGCAATAAGAAAGAAACACTTTTGAACTGATATAAAATGGATACTATATGCTAGTGGATGTTTGATGCCTGCTCAACAATTAAGAACCAATATTGTCCAACTTATTGTCTTTAGTTTATTTAGTTGTTTAGAGGTTTTTTTAGCGATTATTTTTCTCGTCTCAAATTATTACGGTAGTGATTTAGCTTACATTGCTACTGGTTCTGAATTATCTTTTGGTTGGCTCTTAAGTGTTTTTTCTCTGCTTCTTGCGCTTCTTTCTCTTTTCAATGTTTTTTCTTTACTGCCTATTACTGCCACTCGTTTTTTAAGAAGGGTTCTTATCCGCAGGATTGTTTTACTCAGTAATGCTTTCGGTTATTTTCTTCAGATTACCTTGCTTGCTATTTGTCAACTTTTTTATATTCCTTTTTCATCCGGTCGGTCGCATGTTAATGTTGTTATGATTGGTCTTAGCTTACTTCCTCCCGTTATTCTTTATTTCTTTGCTAATATTCCTCGTCCGCAAGAAAAGGCTCCTGTAAAACCCCTGTATGCTTTATCTGATGATGCGCCGTTAAGAATTAGGCTTACTGCTTTTTGGTTACTTTTTCTCACTTCTATGACGCAAATTTTTTCCACTCAGTGGGAGATTGTTGTTGTTGGCGCATTGCTTTTACTGTCGACCTATCTCTTCTTCTTTTTATACGAAGTCTCCGCTATTCTTACCCCGTTAGTTCTCATTGTCCTGGGATCTTTTCTCCTCCTTGTTTCTATTGTTTCCTTCATTAATCTCAATGAATTAGTGATAAGTTTTCAAGACATGGGTTTTGAATATAATACTCGTCAAGCCATTATTGTGATTGTGTTTTTCTTCATCATACCTGGCATTATTTCCTTTTTATTAGCTCAGTCCTTTTTTAGACGATGGGTTGCTAAATGGATTCGTGAAGCGAGACCTAAGAAGGAAATCAGTATGGAAGCTTTAGAAGAAGAAACTACTGAAAAATACGAAATAGAAATGATTGAAAAATAACTAATTTATAGGTGATTTGCTATGCAACCAAATTCGATCACTCTTGCTAAAGAAAAATGTATTGACTGTGGCGCCTGTATTGCTGTTTGTCCAAGAAATTGCTTTTCAAATAATGATGGTGCTGAAATCCAAATAGATACAACTTTCTGTCATCATTGCGGTCATTGTGTTTCCGTTTGTCCCACGAATGCCTTACATGATAAAAAATATCCCCCTCATGCTTTCCAAGCCTTACCGGAAAAAATTACCGACAGAGAAATAACCCCCACATTGATAGCAAATTTTCTCAAAAGTATAAGAAGTACCCGGGCTTATAAAGATGAGAAAATCGACCGGCAAATACTCACCGAGATTATTGATGTCATCCGCTATGCACCTACTGGTCATTTTAGTCAAAATGTAGAACTCTTACTAGTTGAACAAGAACATACCATAGAGCAATTAAAAAAGGAATCTGCACGTAGTATTAGAAATTTCTTGAAGAAAATTGATAATCCTCTAACACGTTTCTTTGCCAAGCTAGTAGGTAAAGGTAGAGCTATAAAGCAAGCCCAAGAAGCTCGCCCACGCTTTACAAGAATGCTTACAGGTTTTCAAGAAAATAAAGATTATCTCTTTCATGGTGCTCCTCTTATACTTATTTTCCATGGGCCAAAAGATGGTATAACGTTAAAGGATAATTGTAATCAAGCAGCTGCTTATACCCGGATTGTTGCTGAAAGCTATGGTTTAGGGTCATGTTTTATAGGATATCTTGTCCATTTCGCTAAGTATAATCCAAAAATCAAGGAACTTTTACAAATACCAAAAGAGAATATAATCGTACAAGTATTAATTATGGGAAAACCAAAATATCCTTTCAGACGCTTTGTTGGGCGACCAGAAAAAGAAGTAAGATGGTTTTAAATCCAAAGGTGAAAAATATATATGAACGAATTACGAGAATTTTTGCAAAAGAATAAAGAGAAAATCCATGATCTCCTCAATTTTATGTGGAGCTATGTTGAACGAACCGCTATTCGTCTCTCTAAAAGTATCCCAAATATTGATCTTGAAAATTCTCATGGTAATTACATCTCTTTACGGGATGGTTGGGTGGAAGCAGTATATGCAAATCCTTGTCTCATTTTTAAACATGGGGAATTCGGGTATTCTTTAGATGGACCCTATTGTGTTTTCGCATTAAAGAGTGAAGCATTAGATGAAGAAACTTTGAACCAGCTTTTTGAAAAACATCAAAAACATCCTACCGTTTCATTAGAGCTTTATGGCGGTGATGATTGTTTTGAAACATATTTTGAATCATCATCAGAAGCCGCTTTTGATGAAATTCTTCAAAAGATACATGATTCATCAGAAGAAATCGTCCAACTAGAACTAACGATTCCTCCTCTTTCAGAAGAAGAAATGAATGAGGATTTAATCGAGTTAACTAAAAAATTATACGACTTTTTAGCCGCGTCAGAAAAACTCGCTGATTTAACAACCTATCTGTTATCAAAAGAAACGACGAGTTGAGAAAGACAGATTAATCATCTTTAGGTTTTTCGCCGGTAAAGAATTCTTGTAGGGTTTGTGTTTTCTTAATATCTTCTTTAAAGACCGATCTTTCTAAGGCAAGATTAGCGGAATTAAGATAGGATAATGTTAAGGAGATGTCAAATAAGGGATAAAGTAATGCGCGTAGAAAAATTGCCCCAAATCCAGCCCAAAAACCGTATATCTCACCTAAGCTTAATGAGAAAACCCATGGAAAAATGATCCCTATTAAACTGAACACAAATAAAACAAGTGCAATTTTTAGCCAATCCCTATCTGCTGTTGAATCCCAGGATGTTTGGAGGGCAGTTCCGATTCTCACATTTTCTTTTGACATAACAGCTATAGATAAACAAAGGCGGCTTCCAAGAATGATTAGTATTCCTACGGACAGAGCTATAAGAAGCCAACCTAACCAATACATGGATATTAATAATAATAAATCGCCTAAAATAAAGAACATACTGGGAACTGACAAAAAGAAGACAAGAATAATCGTTCCAAATAATAAGTTTAAACTCTGTTTAAATGATCTGTCCAGAGCCCAAACAGGATTACTTTTACCACGATTTGCTATCCGCCAGCTCATATTAGAAATCACAGAACTCCGAAAGAAGAAAATTAAAACCGTTAGAATTGCTAAGGGGATGAGATATCGAGCAACACCTTCATACGCTAAATCCATTTCAAAACCAAAAAAACTCCCACCATAATAATAGGGAATCCTGATAGTTATTAAGCGAAAAATTCCAAAGAGAAGAAATTCCGGTAAAAGAGCAAGTATATAAAATGATAAAAATTCTCGCCAATAAACCTTGAAAGGTAGATAAAATAATTGGGCGAGAGAATCTTTTTCTAATGAGAGATAAGGTTTTTTCGCTTGTTTTTCTTTACTAGTACTTTCTTTTCCAGCCAATACTAATATCCCCGCAATATTACTATTAAAAAAACCAGATGTGTTCTTTAATCCTTTGCACATTTCTTAAAAGGAAAAAAAAAGCCTTAACCACCAAGTAATGTTTGAATTTGATTTATAGGAAGCGGTACAGTTAAGACACAAACTGCAATGGCTAAAACGCTAAGAGGATATTTAGACCAATGCACTGGTGAAACATCATCAGTTGGTCCTGGATGTTGTTGGGTAAAGGTCATGAAAAGGACTAAGAGACCAAAAATCCATGTCATATTATTAATTAGTAAAAGCGCACCCATTACTATTGAAACAATTTTTTGGGCACGTTGTCCTAATAGAGCCCGAGAAGCATGGCCACCATCGAGTTGCGAAGCAGGGATAAGGTTTATACCAGTAAGAAGGAAACCAACCCAACCAGCAAACATCATTGGATGCTGATACAAAAGCTGAGTTGAGGGATCATAAGACGGAAATAAGCCTATTGAGGCAGCAATTGGCCTGAGTATATAATCATCCAGAATGATTACAGGATAATTCGATATATCAGGAGGAGTATAATCTGCTGGTTTTTGAACAACATATGTTAAGGCAATACCACCAAGATATACCGGTATTGCGACAAGAAAACCAGCTAATGGTCCAGCTAAACCAATTTCAAAAAGGTCATCACGAGTTTCAATTTGCTCTTTCTGTCGGATAAGCGCTCCAAATGTTCCTAAAGTTAATCCACCAAAAGGAGGAACCGGAATAAAATAAGGTAAGGTAGCATCAATATTTTTTAAGCGTGTAACCGTGTAATGCCCAAATTCATGTATTGTTAATATACCCATTAATGATATAGCAAAAAGAAAAATATCTAACGGAACATTGGTTTGAAAAGCTGAAAATTCTTGTTTAATAGCATTTATATAAAAATAACCAGCCCAAGAAACCGTTCCTATAGTAGCAATAAATAATACGATATTCAGCCAGATATTCTTAAGTTTAAATTGTTCTTTTGTAGATTCTTTTTCCCAATAATAGAATCGGATTATAATTTCTTTTTGAGCGGGAGTAATTTGCATTTCACGGATTAAGACTTTCAAATTATTATTAGTAAATAATGGATCTTCACGTAGTTTCCCTAAGGTTTCTTTCAAATTAGCAGGTTGTTGAATCATGATTTGCGGACCAATATTGGGAACTAATTCACTATCTTTAATTGTCACGTATTTTGATATTGTGTCAAGAATTTCATCATAAGACACAAAAACTTGTTTTTGTTGCCGGTCTTTAGGAGAAATTACACTAATTGTTTGTTGTTGTTGCGAAGTATCAGCTGCTTGGTCTCTTGTTGTTTTAATAGATTCTAACCCTTTTTTGGTTAGAGGAGAACCACAGATACCACAAATATTTCCGGAGGTTGTTGCTCCACAACGCCAACATTTTACTTTTTCTAGGGGTTCTGTACGAGCCATTACTTTGTTTTTCGTGCTTTCTTCTAAGGGAGCTCGACAGTTATCGCACCATTTTTGATGCGGATTTGCTATTGGTTCACCACAATTCCAACAAAATTTTTCTGGTTGAGATGATTTTTGCATGTTATCACCTAAACTGGCATAATCTGAATAACCAGATTGGAAAAAGAAGCGATCAATGTCAGATGGATCCTTGGATTGCTTTTTTTTATCATCGTCATCGAATTGTTCATTGGGCACTAAAAGTAACCTCATTTAACATTATAACACTAATAAGGAATGTATTGATTCAGCTTAATAA